>JANYCV010000259.1 GCA_025360145.1 Acidobacteriaceae bacterium | reverse complement strand
GGAGCGGCGTGGAAGTACGGATGAATGCTTTCGAGCATGCGATACTCCCGCGCCATGTCGTGAGCCTTCGGCGGTACCGGACCCATGGGAGCGCGCCGCAACACGTACTCTTCCCCGCCCGCGCGGACCAGGTACGTCAAGTTGGAATGCCCGCCTGGAAATTGCTCAACGACGACTTCGCCCATATTTAAATACCGGCTGAGCGCCTTCGTGTCCAGTTCTTCACCCGGCCGGACTGGGGCTGTGTCGGAATGGAGCGGCATTCGTATATGATGACACCGGAACGGAGGTGTATCTGGGTATCCTTTCAGGAATTCGAGTAATTGACTGCAGCACCTATATCGCAGCGCCAGCGGCGGCAGCGGCACTATCGGACTTTGGAGCGGACGTGATCAAGATCGAGCGTCCGCCACACGGCGACCCATACCGCTATCTTTCGTTGATGCCGCCGATGCCAGCCTCCGAACACGCATATTGCTGGATACTGGAAGGCCGCAACAAACGAAGTGTCGCGCTCAACTTGAACCATAACGAAGCTCGCGAAGCTCTGCTCAAGCTGGTGCAATCCGCCGACATCTTCATTACCAACTACCAGCCACCCTTGATTTCGAAGTTCCGCCTCGAATATGAAACGCTGAACGCTCTGAACCCGAAACTCATCTATGCGCAATTGAGCGGCTATGGAGAGACCGGCCCCGATGTGGACAAGCCCGGCTACGATATGACGGCCTACTGGGCACGGTCCGGCCTGATGGCTACCATGCACAATGCGGGCGCCGATCCGTGCCAGTCACCGTCAGGCTTCGGCGATCATCCGACGTCGATGGCGCTGTTCGGCGGCATCATGCTGGCAATGTACCAACGGGAAAAAACGGGCTTGGGAACGAAGGTCAGCACCTCGTTAATCGCCAATGGAATCTGGTCGAACAGTTGCAACGTGCAAGCCGCGCTGGTTGGTGCGAAATTCGCCGAGCGTTGGAACCGCCAAACGACGGTGAACCCGTTGGTGAATCACTATGTGACCAGTGACGGACAGCGAATCATTCTATGTTGCCTGGACGCCCAGAAGGATTGGCCGCGTCTCTGCCAGGCGCTCGAATTGCAAAGTTTCGAAGACGATCCGCGCTTTTGCTCGCACGACGCCAGAATCGCGCACGCCGTAGAGTTGATTGCCTTGATGGACACCGCCATCGGCGCAGTGGATTTCGCCGAGGTCACACGACGCTTTCATGAACTGGATATCATTTTCGGGATTGTTCCGGACATTGAGCAAGTGTCCAGGGATGTGCAGGCCGAGATGAATGGAGTCTTCGCGGAGATTGCCGATGCGCCCGGCGGACCTATACGCACGGTGAATAACCCAGTCAATCTGCGCGGTGAAGTAAAGACGCCGCCGCGCTTCGCGCCCGCGATTGGCCAGCACACGGTAGAAATCCTGCGGTCACTCGGTTACGATGACGCCGCCGTCGAAAAAATGCTGAGGGATGGGGCCGCGATGGGTTAGGCTTTCAGCTCCACCAGCGACGCCGCTTCGGTGGTCCGTTTCAATTGTCCGCAGGCAGCGTAGATGTCAAGACCGCGGGGCTTCCTCAGAAAGCAAGGGACCGATTTGCGGACAATCGCTTGAAATGCATCCACACGCTCCGGATCGGGAGTGCCGTAAGGAATGCCGGGGCCGGGATTCAGGGCGATCACGTTGACCTTGCAGTTGATGTGCGACACCAGTTTCACCACGCGGCGCGCGTCCGCGTCGGTATCGTTGACGCCCTTCAACAGCACGTACTCGAAGGTGAGGTTCTCCCAGGGCCGCAATGGATAAGCGCGGCACGCTTCGATCAAGTCCTTCAGGTGATACTTCCGCGTGATCGGCATGAGCTCCTGCCGCTGCTCCTCGGTAGAAGCGTTCAACGAAATCGCAAGCCTGGGGCGCAATGGCTCCTTCGCGAATTCCGCAATCTTCGGGGTAATTCCCGAGGTGGAGACGGTAATCCGCCGCGGCGACATCCCGACGCCGTTCGGATCGACTAGAATCCGCGATGCCTTCAACACATTCGGCAGGTTCAAAAACGGCTCGCCCATGCCCATCATCACCACGTTCATCCGCGTGTCCGTAGGGGACAAACCATGGGCGGCGGCAACGTGCAACACCTGGCCCACAATTTCGCCCGCAGTCAAACTCCGCTCCAGTCCCAGCAACGCGGTAAGGCAGAACTTGCAGTCCACCGGGCAGCCCACCTGCGTGGAGATACAGATGGTGTCGCGTCCCTCCTCCGGCATCAGCACCGTCTCCACGGTACGGGCATCGCCGAGGCGCAACAGGTAGCGCCGCGTTCCATCTACCGAATCGAAAAAGTTCTCTACTTCGGGAAGTCCGAATTCGTGCTGCCGCAGATCGTTCCGCAAGTCCTTCGGAAGGTTTGAGACTTCCGAGAGATTGCGGACTTTTTGCTTATAAAGGGCCCCGAAGATCTGGCGCGCGCGAAACGCGGGTTGCGCCGCGCCCAGCAACTGCTGGATCTCCGGCAACTCCATTCCAACCAGTGTTTGCGACATCCCTTCCAGTTTACCCTGTTACACTGGAAGTGCCCCCATAAAAACTATGGCTTCTTCCGTGTTGAACGCCCGTGATATCGATGTGACCACGCTTCCCAATGGGATCAGGGTCATCTCCGAGTCAATGCCGCATGTCCGTTCGGTCAGTGTAGGCGTCTGGATTGGAACCGGCGCCCGGCGCGAAACGTTGCAACAAAACGGCATCTCGCACTTTATTGAGCATATGCTCTTTAAGGGCACCAAGAACCGTACGGCCGAAGAAATCGCGCGCGTGGTGGATTCCTGTGGCGGACACCTCGACGCATATACCGCTAACGAACTGGTCAGCTATAACTCTAAAGTAATTGACGATCACCTGCCGCTTGCTTTCGACGTACTGGCCGACCTGGTGCTGAATCCGCTGTTCGAGGAAGCGGATATCGAGAAGGAAAAGGGCGTCATCCTCGAAGAGCTGAAGATGGAGGCGGACAGCCCGGAATACCTGGTACACGAAGCGTTTGCCAGTAACTTCTGGAAAAACCATCCGCTGGGCCGGTCTATTCTGGGCACGAAAGCCACCATCAAAGCCTTCGCGAAGCCGGCCGTTGAGGCGTATTACAAGCACGTCTACGTACCGCGGAACATTGTGATTACGGCGGCGGGCCGGCTGGATCACGCCAGGATTGTCAGCTTTGCTTCGGATTATTTTCAGCACCTCAGTCCCGGGGCTGCGGTGGAACCAGAGCCCGTGCCTGTGACCGGGGTGCCGTTGGTCTTGAAGAACAAGCGGTCTCTCGAACAGGTTCACGTCTGCATGGGCGTGCCCGCGTATGAGATCAGCCATGAGCGCCGTTATGGATGCTATTTGCTGAGCACCATTTTGGGCGGCGGCATGAGCTCGCGCCTGTTCCAGAACATTCGCGAAAAGCACGGACTGGCCTATTCCGTATTCTCGGAACTGAATCTTTATCGAGATACCGGGTGTTTCGCTGTGGCCGCGGGAACGTCGCTCGAAAACGTCCGCAAAGTGATTGACATGACCATGTCGGAGTTCCGGCAACTGCAGGACAGCGTCGTTCCAGCCGAGGAACTTCGCCGTGCGAAGGACCACCTGAAAGGTTCACTCGCATTGAGCTTGGAATCCACCTCCAGCCGAATGTCGAACCTTGCCCGGCAGGAACTGTTTTTCGGCAAATTCTTCACAGTGGACCAGATGGTGGAATGCATCGAAAAAGTCACTGCGGAAGAGATCCAAGAGATTGCACAGGATTTCTTCGGCCATAACCAGGTGGGACTTAGCGTCCTCGGCAAATTGAACGGACTTGTCGTCAAGCCTGAAGAGATGGTTTGTTAATCTGTCAACAATGGGTATGACTTTGCGGCGTATCATAGCACTTCTACTGCTTGCCGGCGCTGCTTTCGCCATTGATCTCACGACGTTGAAGCCGCAGGGCTATATCAACGATTTCGCTAACGTAGTAACCCCGGAAGCCCGCCAGGAACTGGAGCGCTACTGCGCCCTGGTGGAGAAGGCTACCGGTGCGCAAATGGCATTCGTCACCATGGATACGCTGGATGGCGAGCCGGTGGAAGACGTTGCCAACAACCTCTATCGCCAGTGGGGCATCGGCAAGAAAGGCACCGACGAAGGACTACTGTTGCTTCTGGTTGTCAAAGATAAGCGCAGCCGGCTGGAGATCGGCCGGGGGCTTGAACCATACATCACCGACGCCACCAGCGGAACGACGCTCCGCGAAATGCGAGCATCGCTCCGGACGGGAAACTATGGAGAAGCATTTTATTCGGCAGCGCACAGCCTGGGCAGCCGTATCGCGCTGGCGAAAGGCGTTACTCTCAATGATGCAGCATACAAACCAAGGCCGCGCAGAGAAACCTCGACCAAAATTCCATGGCCGTTACTGGTTGGCGGCGTCCTTCTGCTGCTGTGGATCATGAAATCCGGCGGCAGCGGTGGAGTCGGCGGTTTCCTTACCGGAATGCTGATGGGCAATCTGCTGGGCGGCGGCCGCGGCGGCGGAGGCGGCGGAGGGTTCGGCGGGTATGACTCGGGAGGCGGCGGCTCCGGCGGCGGATTCGGAGGATTTGGAGGCGGCGACTCCGGTGGCGGAGGATCGTCAAGCGATTGGTAACCACTATGGACAAGTTACTCACTGAGCTGGTGGAGAAAATGCGGTCCGCGAACGGCGACCGGCTAATCGCCGTAATCCTTTACGGCTCCGCGGCAACGGCAGCGGGCAAGGATCAATTCTCCGACTTAAACATCCTCTGTGTACTCAAGCAGGTAACGCCGCAGGAATTGGCGGACTCGGAACCGGTCATCCGATGGTGGCGCGAGAAGAAGAATCCCGCTCCGTTGCTGCTGAGCGAAGAGGAAGTGCGGACCTCAACCGATTGCTTCCCCATTGAGTTTCACGACATCAAGGAACGCCACAAAGTACTGCATGGCGTAAATGTTGTGGCGGATCTGACCATCGACTATTCGTTCTATCGCGCACAGGTGGAACATGAGCTTCGCGCCAAGATGCTGCGGCTGCGCCAGAAAGCCGCCGGAGTTCTATCTGAAAAAGATGTGCTGTTGCGGCTGATGGCGGAATCTATTTCCACCTTCTGCGTGCTGTTCCGTCATGCGCTCTTGCTTTCCGGTGAAGTGGCGCAGTTCGATAAGCGTGAGATCGTCAAGACTTGCAGCGATAAATTTGGAATAGACGCATCTCCGTTTCTTACACTGTTGGATGTTCGCGAGGAGAAAGTGAAGACGCGGGACCTTCAACCCATTTCGCTGTTCCGCGAGTATTTGAATCAGATTCACGTTGTAGTCGATGCTGTCGATCGAATGGAGAAATGAGGAAACCATGAAAATTGTTTTGATTGTTGTCGCCGCATTAGTTTTGGTCGGGCTTCTGTTCGGAATGAAGCTGACCGGTGTCCGCAACGACCTGGTAGTCCAACGCGAATCAATCGCCGGTGCCTGGGCACAGGTGGACGTGGTGTTGCAGCGGCGGTCGGATCTGATTCCGAACCTGGTGGAGACGGTGAAGGGATTCGCGAAGCACGAGACGGAAGTATTTTCAGCCATCGCGAATGCCCGCGCGGCGATGGCCGGCGCGCGCAATCCGGCGGAAAAGATTCAAGCGAACAGTCAGCTCGATGGCGCACTGGGCCGGTTACTGGTGGTTACGGAGAACTATCCGCAACTCAAGTCGAATGAAAACTTCCTGCGTCTTCAAGACGAATTATCCGGCACAGAGAACCGCATCGCGATCGAGCGGCGTAGATATAATGAGACAGTTCAGAAGTTTAACACGAACATCGATTTGTTCCCGAACAACATCGCGGCAGGGCTTTTTGGGTTCCAGCGCAACGATGCATACTTCAAGACGGACCCGGCCGCACGGGCAAACCCAAAGATAGCTTTCTAAGGCAAGAAACGAGGCAAATGAGCACTGAAACATTTCGTAATTACATCAACGGCGAGTGGGTATCGGGATCAACCTTTGAAAACCGCAACCCCGCCAACACAGATGAAGTAGTCGGACTCTTCGTGAAAGGCACCGCGGCGGATGTAGATGCCGCGGCAGCGGCAGCGGATGCCGCATTCCCGGCATGGTCCGCCATGCCCGGTCCCGGACGCGGAGCTTTTCTGTTCAAAGTCGCCGACATTCTGGATCGCAAGTTCGATTCCATCGCGGCCGAAATGACCAGAGAAGAAGGCAAGACGCTTCCCGAGGCGAAAGGCGAGGTCCGCCGGGCCATCAACATCTTCCGGTACTTCGCGGGAGAGGGATCGCGCCTGAATGGCATGCTGGTACCGTCTGAACGCGACCGGGTCCATATGTTTGCGATCCGCAAAGCGATCGGCGTGGTGGGTTTGGTTACCCCGTGGAATTTCCCGATTGCGATTCCAGCATGGAAACTCGCGCCCGCATTGATTTGCGGCAATACAGTCATCCTGAAGCCGGCATCGGTTTCTCCGCTCAGCGCATGGCGCATCGTGGAAGCCTGCCATGAAGCGGGGATTCCGAAGGGTGTGGTCAATTTTGTCGCCGGTTCTGGCGGGGAGATCGGACGCGCGCTCATCAATGCCAAGCCGCTGAAAGCGGTATC
>JANYCV010000226.1 GCA_025360145.1 Acidobacteriaceae bacterium | reverse complement strand
CCTGTTATAGACAGGGTACCCGATATACGTATATTTCGTCCACCCCCTGCTGAGTCGCCGGCATTTCACCCAAAGCAGCTCACCGGGTTTGGAAACAAGAAACTTTATCGCTGCGTGCTCGCTCAGGACGGACACTCCCATGGGGAGGAAGCTCTTTATCAGATACTCTGGAAGGCAGGGAAGCCAGAGACTGAAGAAACCCGGACGATCGCGATGGGCTATGGCGAATTGTCGAAGCGGATCCGCCTGTCTTTCAATAACACGAAAGCTACCTGCCTCCGGCTGATCCAGAAACTGGCCATCGAAGAGATCGCCCAGGAGGTCAGCTATGAACGCATCGGCAAAACGTACCGCATCTTCTCCTATAAGGTTATCCTAGAGCGCCGCCGGGCGAACAATATGGAGTGGGTGATCAAAAACAAAGGCGTCGAATTCGTCATGCCATCTGTCATTTCCAACCCGGACACTACTATATCGGGCCCGGTACCCGATATACCTATAACAGGTACCCTACCTGATAAAGACACGGTGTCTATATCAGGTAGGGGGACCCTGTCTATATCGGGTAGGGAATCCCTGTCTATAACAGGTACCCTTATAGAGAAGTCTTCTAGAGAACTACTTAGAGAAGTACTGGCATCGTCGTCGTCAGAAGTAGTAGCTGCTCTTTCGGAATACGGAACACTTGACGACGACGCCGTGCAAAAGATCATCGCCGATTGCCGGCGCAATGCGCACGATGCCACTCCTGAAGAAATCGCCCATTTCATCCGGGAAAAGGGCCGGGTTGTTGCGAACGGAAAAATCGACAACCCCATCGGCTTTCTGATTGTCTACGTGCCGAAATGCTTCATCGGCGATACGCTGCGGCATTATCGCGATCAGAAGCGCCGGAGAAGAGAAGCGGCCGGGCAGGAAGCAGCAGAAGCCCACGCCTGGGCGGCCAAGCACCGCCAGCAGCAGGAACAGATATTGGCCGATCCGGACACCAGCGAAGAAGATAAGCAATGGGCCCGTGGGTTCCTGAACGGGGAAGGGAATTAGCTCGAGTCAGGGAATGGGACAAAAGTAACCCTGGAACTGGACCATCGCCGTCCTTGGAAACAGCAGCATCAACCCCTCGCCGGAGCGTATGATTCCGGACCACGATAATTATGCCTCTACGATCAGAAGACAACTCCCGGGAGTCTGTCGGAGATAGAATCCCTCTAACGTAGAATCAATAACTTGTGAACAGTATGGAGCCGGAGCTTGACGGATCTTTGTGCTAACTTCTACCCCATGCCCCGTAAACCGGAGTGGTTGCAGAACGTTACCAGTGCAATTCAGGAACTTCAGTCCTTCCATGCATCGGTTCGGCGGCTATCAGGCCAACTGCACGTTCCTCATAGACCGTTTGGATCTCTTGCAGCAATTCGGAGCCATTGCCGCCGGAGAAACGCACCAGCGCGAGATACAGCGGCGACAGCGGCTGATAGCCAGCCTAATGCCTCGCAAGACCATCCGCGTCGCTACTGATGTCCAGCGTCAACTATTTCTTCTCCTCGACGACAATTATTTCTCCCGGCCAACGACAATCACTTTTTGCCACTTAGGGCGAAGCGAAGCGTCCGCCCGCGGACGTTTACCTTTCAGAGATGGTTCGGGGCGGTGGGAATGCGGGCAACCTGCTTTTGGTTTCCCACTTTCCCCTTCGCCCTCGTCGCCGGAGCTGTGGAAATGTGGGAATCTCGCCTGCTCTTGGCGGGATTTCCAAGCGGCTCGTGGCAAGAGGGGGCGGCCTGCTTTTGGCCTTCCCACCCTTTCCACAGACGCGGCATTTCCACAGCTCTCTTTTTTGCCGCGATGTCTTTTCAGTCCCGCTCGGTTGAGCGGGAGTTTTAATTGTCGTTGGCCGGGAGATCTAATTGTCGCTGATCACTGCTGCCGTAGTAATTACCTAAGTCAAGCACATACCCAGCTAACCGAGTTGCCCCAGGAACCAGTATTAGGCCTGGAATCCTGGAGATTGAGTTCGAAAACGCAGATCAACTCCTTGGGCTCCTGCTTGAACTCGCTCAGGCCATCCATAACGACTATGAGCGGTTTGAGTCCCTGTTTTCCTGTTTTGTCCCTATTTCCTAGCCAACTGGTAGAAAAGCTTGTACCTGATCGTGGTTTCTTCTAATATGACTAAATAGGAACTATGAAATTCTACGAACGCCCCCATCTTTACAAATCGAGTCAGGTTGCAATGATATTGGGTGTAAGTAAGAAGACACTTGATAGAATGATTGCAGATGGCCGGATTCCTAAACCGGTGCGCGATGGCAACAACAACTGGCGAATCTGGACTCATCAGGATGTGCAAGAACTCCAGGAGGTCCTCACAAAATGATGCGGCTGATGGTTGGGAACCAGCGGGGAGGAGTCGGTAAAACAACCACCGCACTCAGTCTTGCCCGGAGCTTTGCCGATCGTGGTTTGCGCACTCTTCTGGTCGATGCCGATCCCCAGGGATCGATTTCGAGCGTTCTCAAACTCCGCCCCGAACATTACCTCGCCGACTTCCTGCTGAAGCGTTTACACCTGCGGGATTGTGTGGTCAATGTCCGCGAAGGACTCGATGTATTGTGCGGCGGCCGTACCACCACCGACGCCGAACAGCAGGTCACCAGCGTCGTCGCCCGCGAGCGGCTTTTTGAAGATGTCTTCACTAACTTCGATGAGGTCTATGATGCCGTTCTCATTGATGTGGCCCCTTCCATCAGCCTCATGCAAGCCTGCGCCATGGTCTACGCGAGGAACTTTTTGATCCCTGTCGCCATGGATAGTTTGAGCGTTTCCGGCGCCGGCGCTTCCCTGTTTTATGCCAGTACCATCTCTCGCGCTTGCCGTGTTTCGATCAAACCAATCGCCCTGTTGCCCACCATTGTAAACAAGCGAATCGGCCTCACCGAGGTTGTCATGAACATGATTCATGCGCTTGGAGAACAGAACGGCATCCCGACAATCGGCCCCATCCGCACCGATACAACGGTCGGAAAAGCGCATCGCGCCCACCAGTTTCTTGCCGATTTCGATCCGAAATCGAAGGCTCATGAGGACTACGAACTGGTCGCCAATCAGCTCCTGGAGTTCTTCCAGGTCCCTCTTAAACAGGTCGAGAATGAAGCCGCGCAAACAGCCAACAGCCTCCCGTAAACCCCCGATTATGTCGGTGGAAGAGGAACTTGCCGAGCTGTTATCCGACCCGACACTGAAGCCTAGTATCGCTTTTTTGGGCCTTCGATCCGATACTGAAACAGTATCCGGTACTGAATCAGTATCCGATACCGAATCAGTCAAGCCACTCATTATATATAGACAAAATCAGAAAAGAAGCGAAGTAGTATCGGATACCGCTTCAGTATCGGGTACTACTTCAGTACCCGATACTGTTTCAGTATCGGGTAGATCCTCCGTTTTTGGCGTTCCCAAGCTGGGTTTCGGCACACCAAAGCCGCGGATTGACACCCCGAAGGCTCGCCCGGCAGTGCCGGACATTCTCAAAAGTAAAGGGTTACCGCGCTACGAACGCCCTAAGCCGGTAGCGGCACGCCAGGTCCAGGACGGCCACTCTCACAGCGAGCATGCCGTGTACACCACGCTCTGGGATGTCAGTGAACCCTACAGCCCGGAGGCTCGTGTAGTCACCATGGGCTTCGGCGCAATGTCCCGGATCGTGCGCCTCTCTTTGAATAACTGCCGGTTCAATATTCGATCTCTGATCCGGAAGCTGGCGGTCGAAGAATGGAAGGCCGCCGAGTGCGAGCGCAAGATCGGAAAGACCTACCTGATCTACAACACGAATGCTATTTTGAGGCGCCGGAAAACGACCGGCTTAGAGTGGGTAATCCGCACCCGGGGCGTGGCTTTTGTGAACCCGAAAACGGGCGCTCCGATGCTGCCCGAAGATACCGATTCAGTATCGGATACTGAATCGGTACCCGATACTGAACTAGTATCGGGTACCGCATCGATACCGGATACTGTTTCAGTACTGGTTACCGGTACTGAAACAGTAGGGGTCGGACTCAAATGACTGCATACCTTGAGGAGACTTCCCTTAGTTGGATAGGAAAAATAGGTGCACAACAAGAGGAGACAGCCGCACAACAAGAGGAGACAGGTGCATAACAAGAGGAGACAGCCGCACAACAAGAGGAGACAGGTGCACAACAAGAGGAGACGATACTGCACAACAAGAGGAGACGAACTGCACAACTTGAGGAGACGATGCTGCACAACAAGAGGAGACGCGCACAACTTGAGGAGACGAGTTGCACAACTTGAGGAGACGAATTGCACAACTTGAGGAGACGAATTGCACAACATGAGGAGACGATTTTGCGAAGTACTCCTTTCGAATCATAACTTTAACCTTCGCTATAGTATTTATAGTATTTATAGTACTTAAAGCAGCATCAGCAGGGATGCTGGTTGATGATGAAAAATCTCACGAACGCCCTACAAGCCGGACTCACCACCGCCCCGTTCGCACCCTCCATGGCCCCCCCGCCGATGGCCGAAGACGCGTCTGCCCTGACCCCGCTGAACGTCATTCGCACCGAAAATGTAGTCTCCCGGTTTCCAGTTCACAACCTCTCGAAGAAGGGCAAGATTGAGATCCAGATCGTCAAGCGGAACAGTCAGGGCGAAATCGAAATCAAGTGGGAAGTTTCCTACAACGACAAATACGGCCAGGCGCGCCAGCTTGCCTACAAGCTCGACACGATTGTGATCAATCGCCGGATCGAGGAAGAGGGCCGTCCGTTGCCCAAGTTGATCCGTCTCGGTAGCCTGCGTGAAATCGCCGAGCGGCTCGACATGGGCGGCAACACGAATGTGATCAAGCGCGCCCTGCGCCAGAATGCCAGCGCGTTCATCACGGTGAAAGTCGGTTACACGAATCTGGACGGCACCGAGAAAACGCTGGAGGCGGACTTTACCCGCTACAGCGTAATCTTCACCGGCGAGAAGCTTCCCGACAAGCGCCGCGCCGATTGCGTCTACCTGAACCTGAACGACGTGTACTGGAGCATGCTGAACGAAGCTCCGTGGCGGCCGCAGGATTACGATTACCTGAAAGCCCTGACGCCGGCCGCGCAGCGGTTCTACGAAATCGTCAGCGTGAAGTTTTACAACTCATTCCGCTACAGCAATCTCAACGCGAGCAAAATCGCCTACTCGGAGTACTGCGCCTATTCGGCGCAGCAGCGCTACTTCGACTACGAGCATTTCAAGAAGCAAATGTACAAAGTGCATCAGCCGCACAAGAAATCCGGATACCTCAGCGAGGTCAGCTACGAGAGCGTGCAGGACTCAGACGGCAAGCCCGACTGGATGATGCGCTATGTGCCGGGCCCGAAGGCGAAGAACGAATTCGAATACTTCACCGGGAAAGCCGCTGTGCTCGAAACGAAAATTGAAATCGCCGCTGCGCCGCCGGCTAAGGAGACGCAGCAAAGTTTCGATCTCGAAAGCGTGCCCGAGCCGCCGGCCTTGCGGAATACTGAACCCGCCTTGCTGGCCGAACTGTTCAAGCGCGGCATCAACGCAAAGCAGGCAACCGCCTTGCTGCTGGAAATCCTGCCGGGGCAGGATGTGATCGAGCAGCTCGAGTACGCCGATTACCGCATTGCCTCGGAGCCGTCCGGCACGTTTCGCAATCCGCCCGGATTCTACATTTCCGTCATCCGCGACAACACTCCGGTGGCGGAGAATTTCGAAAGCAACCGAAAACGCAGCGAGCGCGAGGCCGGAGAAAATCAACTAGCCGAACAGCGCCAGGCAAGCGAACGCCGGGCGCTCGAGATCGAAGTTGCGTTTGCCGATTACCGCCGTGCCGAAGTGGAAGCCTACATCGAGCGCGATCTCGCTCCCGGTGAATATGCGGCCATGGTGGAGGAGCAAAAGCGCAGCTACGTGGCGCAATTCCGCAATGCCGCCCACTGGCCCGCCGAAACGCTGCATGAAATTGCCGTCAACGCCGCGGCCGTCGAACTTTCACGCCGTGCGCCCATGCTCGCCTTCGAGGAATTCTGCCGAAAGCACACAGCCTAGCTCCGGCAACCGCTCGCCCGGAGATTTCCACACGTGCGAAAAAAATAAGCCAACCTTTGCGAAAAGGTGTTAGTATGTTCACTGATTACGCCGATGTGAAGAGTAGGTTCAGCCGGAGAAGGTTTAGTAATTTTGGTTACATGTCAAGGTCGCTGGACTAGAAGACGCAGTAAGCCAGTTTTCTGTTTTAGATTCCTCGGTGGATCTGATTTACGCGAAGGTAAAAAACATAAGTATTGACAATTGGTTTTCAATCGGATATAAGAGACTGTTCCCTTAGGAAATTTGTGTCCCGATGACTAAACCAGAGTACATGAGAGGAAAAGGAAATTAATGAAACGTCTTAGTTGGTCCAAGCTGTTCACCCTTGCGGCCTTGGTTTCCTTGGGAATTGTGACCCACGGTGTCGCAACTGCCCAAAGACCCTCGATCCAGATCAGCGGATCAGGAACCGGTCGTTCACCAGTAACAACTCAACAAGTTGGCGCCCGAGTGCCTGCATCACAAGCTCCCGGTCAGTTCAAGGCGTGGGAAGGATTTACAACCACGAACTACCTGAACACCGAGCAGTTTGTGTTCACGCCCCCGAGTGCTTCAACTGCGGCAGGCCCGGTCAACATCATCACGATCGTGAATCGCCGTATTGCCATTTACGATAACCCGAATGCCATTGTGGCTTCGATTGGTGGTGGTACCCGGGTTCCCCAGGTGCTCAGTCCCACCAGCTTCCTGCCGACCAGCGAAGCGCTGCTCGATGCATGGATGGGTGAGGCTGTTTTGAACAATCTCTGCCCCACTGGCCGCGATAGCAACATCAGCTGCCTTGTGGACAATGCGAGTGTTCGTTACGACCAGATGCAGGGACGGTACCTCGTTCTTCTGACGGTGACCGATACTGGCGTCGAAACGCTGGGCAACGTCGTCACCAAGCCGAGAAAAGCGAGCTTCGTGTTGCTGATCTCCAAGTTCAGCCAATTCCCGTCTCAGGGTACGGCTGGCAGCTCGGACATCTTCATCACCCCGACTCCGCCAATCGGTTCCACCAGCGGTGTGAACACCGCGAACTGGAGCATTTACTACGGCAACGCAATCAATGGTCTTGGTACTGATGGCTTTGGTAATACCACCACCGGAAACGGTGCGGTTGGACAGGGTAATATCAATTCCCTTCCTGGCATCAAAAATGCCGGTCAGGCCCTGGACACCACCGCCGGACACGATGCGATTTTCGGTTGCCGTCCGGCTGACATCGCGGCACCTGGAGTCAACCCGACCCTTCATTGCTACTTCCCGACCAGCGCGCGGCTTGGAATCGACAACGATAACATCACGCTTACCGCGTCGGTTGTAGACGTCAACTACTTCATTCCCGCTGCACCGACTGCCGTACCGATTCCGGCGTTTGCCGGAACCCGTGTCCGCGTAATCAAGAAGGGCGGCGGCGCTCCTTCCCAAACTTCCACACTGGCAGCCGGACTGTATCAGAAATCGCTGGTCCAGGTGGGACTTGTTGCTGCTAACCAGTACAACGCAACGCTAGCGACCAGAACCATTGGCGACTACTACGATCTGTACGCTGTATCGAACGTAGTTACTGGCCTCCCGATCACCGCGTTCTCGGCTTTGTCGGCGAACGCTCCTTACACCTTGGCTCCGATTGTTGCTCCGTTGACGACCGGTCAGGCTCCTTTCTGCGAACCGGCTCGTGTTCGCGGCAGACCAGCAGCTAGCTATACCAACTCGATGACCACGATCATTAGCTCGCAGAGCTATCTGGAATGCGTTGTCTCCACGCAGGTCCCGGCTGGTGCAGCCCCCGGAACGCTTCCCGTTCCCCAGAACATCGTCTACGTTCAGCCGGTTGTCTACATACCCGTAACCCCGATCAATCCTCCGGCAAACACCAACTTCGCTATTCCGTACTTTGCTGGCATCGTTGGCGATGGCACAACCGCCGCCACCGGTATGCAGACGGCCTTTGTTGAGCCGTTCGTCAATCCCACCACGATTCCGCAGGGTCTGTACACAGGCACCTCGGGTGGACCCGGTGCCGGTACGCCTTCTCCGGTTATCAACGTCGGCGATAATCGTCCGCACGAACTGGTTTTCCGCGAAGGTCACTTGTACAACGCTCGCGTTGGTGGTTCTACTACCACCTTCCAGACCCCTGGAGCGGGCCTCAACTCCACCGTATTCTACGACGTGATCCAGAAGCTGACCGCTGGCCTCGCTGGTGCCATCGATAACCCTGTCCTGCTCGCCAAGTGGACCAACACGAATGCCTATGCTCCGATGTATGAAGTTCCGGCAAACGTAGCCACCGCGGGTCAGACATCTCCGATCAACGTGTTCCCCTGGCTCGAAAAGCTGTTCGTTGCGACCACTTACCCGCAATTGACGGCCTCCGATCCTCGCGCCACGCAGGCTATTCAGCAACTGGCCACTGCCAGCCTGGCAACTTGCGTTGCGAGCAACGTAGTTCCGAACATCATCGGCGGTGTTTCCACCGCAACCCTCGGCTACGCTGGTCTCTATGACATGCGTTGCGGAAACGATGTGTTCGACAATCGCCAGAACTACCGCGATGCGATCACCGGTCAGATCGTAATCAACGTCCCCAATACCGCATTCCTGCCGATCACGCCGTCTCTCCGCGGCGGTTCCAGCACCGATCCTAACAATGGTAGCCTCTGGAACTTCGGTCTTTACGCACAGCGCCGCTTTGGTGGCGTAGGCAACGGTGGTCAGCTCGGTTCCTACATGGCGAACTACGATCTGGCTTTCCCGACTACCGATCCGTACAACAACACCACTGCCGTTTTCGGGGATTGTGGTTCACTCGCCACCTGCCCCTTCTTTGTCCAGGTACAGACCGCTGCTCAACTCGGTTTGGCTCTGCCCAAGGCTGACGGTACGGTTGGTCTGACTGACAACGTTATGCGTCAGGAAATGGCGAGACTGGTTATCCTCTCCCTGATGGACGAAAACGCGGTCAGCGCTTACCTGACCAGCACGGGCGGTTGCACCACTAGCTTTGCCGACGTCGCTCCTGGTTGCAACTCTGGTCTACCTGGTACTACGGTTATCAACACCGACGGTGCCGCGAACTTCTGGAGATACATCGAGACAATGAAGCGCAAGAAGATCACCACTGGCTGCTTTGTCAACGATGCGATCGCCAACTTCTGCCCCACGGCCCTTCTTACCAGAGGCCAAATGGCAGTGTTCTTGGTTCGCGCCAAGATGTCCAACGTTTATCCTTCGGTCATTAGCGGTTGCCCGACGCCTCAGGCGCCGGCTTGCCCTGGTGTTGCCGGTGGCGACAACTTTGGTCTGACGGTTGGAACGACGCCGTACTTCAGCGACGTAACGGCCACCAATGCTTTCTTCGTGTACATCCAAAAGATGTATGAGTTGAGAATTTCGAACGGCACGAACCCGGTTCCGGGAGCTCCTGCCTACAGCGATACGGCCAACTTGCAGAGAGGCCAGTTGCTGACCTTCATCGTCCGCGCGTTCTTCTTCTAAAAAGAGCGCAGGCTGATTTGGTTCAGTTTGGTAACGTAGTCTAACAATCAAAGAGCCACCCGGAAGGGTGGCTCTTTTTTTCTGCTATAAAGACGTTTTCGTCAAGCTGCTTTCGATCCGCGGAGAGTTGTTAAAATGAAGTCTCCGGTCTGACTACCGTATTTGACCCATCGTTTTGAGGAAGAGGATAAATCTGTGAAGCGAAGTACTATTCTATTGGCATGTGCCGCCATTTTGACTGC
>JANYCV010000224.1 GCA_025360145.1 Acidobacteriaceae bacterium | reverse complement strand
ACCGAAGTAGACCCGGATTATCGGGAAGCGCACTATCTGCTGGCGCGGGCGTATCGCGAACTTGGCCGCACTGAAGAAGAAAAACTGGAACTGCGGCGATTCCAACAGATCCAGGCGAAAACACCTCAAAACCATCGCTAGCGGAAGCCCAGAGGGACAATCGGTGAACCGATAGACGCGCTCCGATTGCAGCATATTATATTCGAACAATGAGGTTGAAAGACTGGAATCCGCAATCCCCAGCATGCCCGCGCTCGCTACTTTCAGGCTGATCCTGGACAAGACTCTCGCTGCCCTAATTCGCCGGTAAGGACTGGGTCAGGCGCCGGCGGAATAAAGCAACGTTTGAGCGCGAATGGATCGGTGGCGCAGGCGACAACAAAAAACACCGATTGGTGTGCGGGAAGGCGGATATCGGGAATACTTGCGCAAAACGCCAGGGGTTCGCTTCATGCCCTTGCTTTTGCCTTTGGCCCAACCGGTCCGCCGCGGATTGCCGCCGAAGGTGTGCCACTCCCCGCCGCGACGATTGAAATTCTCACGTTGGAAATCGTAGTACACCTCAGGCGACGATCACGAGTTCCCGCTGCATTTCGCCGGTAACGACGGCGTCGCTCTCGGACACGTAAACGTTCACCTCCGACCGGATTCCAAACTCCGGCAGGTAGATGCCAGGCTCCACCGAGAAGCAGGTGCGCGGGATAATGCGGCGGTCATCGTGCGTTTCGAAATTGTCCATGTTTGCGCCGGTGCCGTGAACTTCGGTTCCGATGGAATGCCCGGTGCGGTGGACAAAGTATTCCCCGAATCCGCTTTCGATAATGTAGCCACGCGCGGCATCGTCGATATCGAATCCGTGCAGCGCTTGGCCCACCGCCTTCTTTGCGCAGGCAATCGCACTATCCCGCGCCTGACGCACCACATCAAAGACCCGCACGATTTCCGGCCGTGGTTCCGGTCCGCAGAATCCAGTCCAGGTGATGTCGTAGTACGTGCTATCCGGCACGTCCAACTTCGCCCACATATCGATCAGCACCACATCGCCTTTCCGGATCTCACTGTGCTTCTGCTCCGTTGGCCCGTAGTGGGGGTCGGAGGCATTCGCATTCACGGCTACAATCGGACCGTGATCCGTCACCAGTCCAGAACCGGCAAATGTGTGACGCAGGAATCGCTGAATATCCAGTTCCGTGATACGCTCGTCCGCGCGCAAATGCTCGCGGATCCTATCGAAGGCCGCGCGCCGGTGCGCATCCATCCGCCGTCCGGCTTCGAGATGCGAGGCAAGCTGAGCGTCCGTCCATCGCGCTTCGAACAACTGAATCAGATTCGCGGAACTCACCACGTCGACGCCAAAGCCGCGGATGAGTTCGACTGTGCCCGCGTCCACCATCGACACATACGGCACTGCGCAGTTCGGCGAATACTGCATTGCGACGCGCTTCGCGTTATGCAGAATAGCTTGAAGTTCAGCGGTGTGTTCGGTCCAGCGCGAATAGACGCGCATCTTCCCGGGAAGCGCCGCCAGTGAATGAGGTTCAACCCGGTGCAGAAGGCCAGTTGGTTCGCCTTCGGCCGGAATGTAGTAATACCAGCGCCGGGTATAGTGGCCTGCGGGGTCCAGGCCAAGCACCCGGTACGAGAGCAAATCCCGAACATGGTGATCGAAAAACAGCCAGCCGTCCAGGCCCTCTTCCCGCAGTGCGGCTTGAATTTCTTTGAGTCTCATTTTGATAGCAGTGCCTTCTCACCTGGCATCGGATTGCCTGGCATCGGAGTGACGCGCCACCGCACGTCGGTCTTTAGATTCGCGACTCCAGCTTTATCTTTATCATCCACAACCGTGAACTGCAAAACATCGTCCAACCAGTCCTGGCTGGACCCATCCCGATGTTGCGTCGCCACCGTCACCGTGTACTCCTGCCGCGTTAGCATGCACAAGAATTGAAACTCAATATCCAGAACATCCCCGCGCCGGAAGGAACCTAGATCGACGCCTTCGATGCGCGTATTCGTGCCGAAAATCTCAATCCCCAGGCGGTTGCGGATGAGCATTCCTACAATCGGATTTTGTACATCGTTATCGAAGCGAGCCTCAATCCGCACGCGAACCGATTCGCCGCTGCGAAGCGTGGTGGTCACCGCCCCTTCGCTGTTCAACACCTCGACGGCAGTGATTCTGCTGGAGGCATCGCCGTGACGGAAATTCCCAATCAGCGCCTCAACCGCTTCTGGTGCGCCGTCCTTCTCGTGAACCAATCCTACGTAGCGATTCACCACTTCCGCCGGCTTTCCTTCGCAAAGCACCTCACCCTTGGTCATCAGGATCGCGCGGTGACACAACCGCTTCACCAAACCAAGATCGTGGGACACGAAAAGAATCGTGACCTTGCGTTCCTTCAACTCTTCCAGCTTCTGCAGGCACCGATTCGCGAAGATCGCGTCCCCCACTGCCAGCGCTTCATCCACAATTAGAATGTCAGGCTCCACGTGAATGGCGGTTGCAAATGCCAGCCGCACATACATGCCGGTCGAATATTCCTTGACCGGACGGTCGATAAAATCACCGATATCGGCGAACTTCTGAATTGAAGGATATATCCGCTCGGTGTGCTTGCGCGAAAGACCCATGATTTCGCTGTTCAGAAACACATTCTCGCGCCCTGAAAATTCTGGATTGAAACCCGCGCCCAATTCGAGCAGCGCAGCCACCCGGCCCTCAATGGAAACGCGTCCACTGGTGGGCCGCAGAATGCCGCTCACCACCTGAAGCAACGTGCTCTTGCCGGACCCGTTCGGCCCCACGATGCCCAGAATCTCCCCCGGCTCAACCGTGAAGCTGACATTCTTCAACGCCCAGAAATTCGTGTGCAGGGGTGTCTTGCGGAACGGCAGCAATTCGAAAAGTCGATCGGAGGGGCGATTATAGAGCCGGTACAGCTTCGATACGTTTTGAACGAGGACCACAGTAGACTTCCCAACTATACCGCCCCGCTGCCCACTCACGCCATGGACAGGCTGCGCCGCAATCCGCCGTCAATCGGCGAAGGGTATCCGATCAGGCAGAACTGATCGAGCGCGAACAGAACCACCGATTCCACGCCTTCCCCCTGAGCCATCCCAGTTTCTTTCACCCAAGCGGCAATCGGGTCGCTGATGCCAACCAGGTGGCTCCGCTTGCTGGGTAAAAACCCGAAGGCTTTACCGAATTCCATGGACGACCGCGATAAATCCAAATTGCGCGAGTAAGTATACGTGAAGCTCTCCGTCTTCAAACAATCCAGCGCCGCCGGCGTCCAGAATGTAGCTGGAAAGTTGACGGCGCGATTAAACGGCGTCTCATTCACGTCCGGCGGATACAGCACCTCAAACCGGCAGTTGGAAATCGTGGTGCGCACAAAGCTCATGATCGCCGATGTAAATTCACCAATCAGCCGCGGTAACAGGTTCGCTTCATCCGGAAAAGCGGACGGCAGCACGTTGCTGTTCGTAATCACACCAATCTCTCGTCCAAACTCAGTCAGAAAGCGCTGTTTCGTGTAGGCATCGTAAAATGGCAAACCAGATCCGTCGTAAGGGAAATACCACCACTGCACCTCGCCGAATTGCAGATACGGTTGCAGGCCCGCTTGCTGCATCACCGTCGCCATTTCCGAATAGACAGACTTCCAAAACGCAGCGCTGGTGGGCGAGAAGTTCGTCTGAATTGCGGGCGTGTTCAACGTAACTGCGGCCCCGCTGGGGTAGCGCTGTGCGATCCCGGCCGCCAGCGAAGGATCGCCGTGCTGCAACTCGGTGCTGAAAGCCGCCACTCCATCCATCCCGTACCCATGCACCGCAACAAAGAAACTCCGGGTCCAGTCGCGAACGGCCCTATTCAGTTTCGTACCGGCTGTTAAATCGGTATGCCATACGCCCTCGAACCCGTCTGCCAGCGCCGCTCCCGAACACACAGCGCTGAAACTCCCCGCACCCGCTGCACTCAAGCTCACTTGATTGCCGTCGGCCCCCATCCGCCTCGCGTGAATCGTCAGCACATTGCCATCTGCGTGCGCCCAAATGGCCGTATACCCATTGTTTAACTGAAACTCAAATGCCTTGGCGATAGACTCCGCGCTATCGCCCACCAGATTCAAATGCTGTAACACCGTCGGCGCAATCAACGGCTGATCCGCGCGCCCAATGGACAGCGTAGTGATCGTGCTCGCCTCTGGCGTTCCCGTAAAGGTAACTGTCCCGGACGCGTACACATTGCCCGTGGACGCCAGTTCGTAGAACCAGAGCGCGCCCACATAGTGATTCACTCTCCCCGTAAATCCAAGCGAGTGAATCATCCACGCGGTTCTCTCCGGCGCCAGCGCAATACTATGGTCGGTATCCCAATCGGTCGCCAGCGTGAGCTTCGATTGCACCGCAAAGATGGGCAACGTCTCAGTTGGGATGGCGATCTCGAGGAAATCGAAATAGAAATACCTTCCGTTCACGCCGTTGTGCGTAACGCTGACCGTGTGATCGCCTGCACCCAGCGCGCCCAGCGAAACCCGGCAGAGCACGTCTTCCGCCGGAATTCTCATGTCGATCGCTCGCGCGGCGGAACCATCCACCACTACACTGACCTCGCATCCGAGGTCCACATACCGTGACCCCAGAAACAACTCATGCCCCTGCGGCACGTGATAAGTACAAGTCAGAGCCGCGCCACGCGCTGTTGTATACCGGATCGTACCGTCCGAAAAGTTGTAAGGACGTTGCGGCGTCCAAACCCCCGAGTAAGTGATGGACTTCAGATCGTCATCGTTGATCCTACGGCTTCCAGGTCCGGCAATCCGGTAATTCCGATTCGTTCCCGTAACAGTCCAATTCGTGATCGCCGCTTCGAACTCACTTCGTTCAAAAGCGCCCGCCTGCATGGACGCCGAATACGTCCACCGCATCCTCCGCACCGCACTGGCCGGAACCGTATGCAAGGTGTTGTCGGCCGTCTCGCCGGGATTCGGAACAATGGTACCTTGTAATCCCGCAAACGGAAGCGAAACCCGCCATTTACTCGGCGACGTACCTCCGCTCATCGTCTGCGAGGCAACGTTCCACGACATTGTGCCGCTTCCCGAATTCAACGTATAGATGCCGATCCGGTTGCCGTTAACGCCGGTTGTGCTGGCCGCCTCGGTCTGTCCGGGACCAGCGTAAACCAGCCGGATTCCGGTGGTTCCGATTTTCACCGCCTTCATTCCCGACGCCGACGCGTTAACGCCCGCCACTAATACATCGAGCGTCGTCGAAATGGTGTCGTCATAGTACAACTGATGGCCCACGTGCTCGGAAAGAAATGCCAGACCAATGTAGTCGTTCGTCGTAACCGTACCGGCCAGATAAAACTCCGCCGTCGCAGACTGGTAACTGCCTTCAACCGCAGTCGCATAGGTCTTGAGCGGAACTTTATACAATCGTTCCACGCCGCTGTTGGACGCCCACATACGCAGACTCGGCCAATCGACAGTCGCGAATAAATCAGAATCCATGCCGATGCAATTGGTTCGCGTTTCGTCGTAAGTCAACGTCAGTCCGGAAAGGTCGCCATCCGGGAGATTCCTGAACGCCGGGTGTTCGAACACATTGTCGCGATTCCACTCCACCACAGCCCAATCGAACTGTTGCCGCCATGTGCCGGACACTTTGAATCCGCCCGCGCTGGCGCCACTCAGCGCGGCAATCGCGGAAGGCCGCTCAAAGTAACACTGCAAGTCCCGGTCTGGCCGCAGCTTTTGAAGTACCTCGGTCGCCGGCATTGTTACAACCTCACCGTGACGGTCAAGTCGCTGCCCGGCGTGCTGTCGTTCGTCTGTCCAACGGAGACCACATCGAGCCCAAGTTGCGCGCCTCCCGCCAGTGGCTTCAATCCAAAGCCGTCCACAATATTTGACGTGGTCTGGCCCATGGCAATCGTCAAGTTACAGTAAGTCACGGAGTCTACTTTTAGCCGCAACACCACATCGGCCAGAGTCGGCGCGCTTCCTACTTTCGCGAAGATGTCGCGCACGCTGTGGCTGCTGTCTACAGTCACAGCCGGAACGGCATCGGCCTGGATGGCAAGGTATCCTTCGATCTGAAGCGATAACTGCCCTCCAGAGAGTGTTCGAATTCCCGCCTGCACCGTAGACGTATATGACGTAAGCGCCGTAGGGCTGTTGCCGCGCGAGTTGGTCACGTACATCTCCGCGGCCGCGATTCGCGCATCAGCCAGAGAGAGCGGATTGCTGTAACTGCCGCTCGCCTGGCTTCCGAAGAAGTTTTTCACGAACGGCATCACGAACACTTTTGTCCGCAACGTATAGACCAGAGCTGCAGCCGCATGGCTCGACGCCGCACTGCCGTAAGCGCCGCGTGTAACCACACAGCGCAACCCGCCGTTCTGCACTGCGGTAACGGTCATGACTTCACCATCCACCTG
>JANYCV010000177.1 GCA_025360145.1 Acidobacteriaceae bacterium | reverse complement strand
ACCTGGGCTGCTGCATCAGCCCGCCGGGTTTAATGGACGACGTGGACGCCGTGCAGGCGCAGATTGCGCGCAACATGCTGGACTCCGGCGACTGGGTAACGGCGAGGCTGGACGGCGTGGCGTACCTGGAAAAATCTCCGATGAAGTATTGGATGATGGCCGTCTCGTTCATGATCTTCGGAGTACACGACTGGGCGGCGCGGCTTCCGCTGGCGTTAAGCGTGGTGCTGCTGTGCTGGCTCGCTGGGCGTTTTGGCGCATGGGCATTTTCCGAACGGGTGGGACTCTACGCGGGGCTCATCCTGGCCACTTGCATCGGGCTGTTTCTCTTCACGCGCATCCAGATTCCCGATGCGATTCTGACCATGACCATCACGCTGGCGATGTGGGGCTTCCTGCGCGCACTCGATGACAATGAGCCATCACCGCGGCTGTGGGCGGCGGTGATGGCGGCCGGCATCGGAGTGGGGCTGCTGTTGAAGGGACTGATTGCGGCGCTGTTCCCCATTGCCGGTGCGCTGCTGTATCTGTTTTTTTCAAAGCAGCTATTTGATCGGAGTACCTGGCGGCGTCTGCAAATCTTCAGCGGCGTATTGATCGTCCTCGGGATCGCCGCGCCTTGGCATGTGCTGGCTACGTTGCGCAATCCGCCGTATTTCGATTTCACGATGAAGAGCGAGCCGGGAAAGTATCACGGCTTCTTCTGGTTCTATTTCTTTAACGAGCATGTGTTCCGGTTTCTGAACATGCGGCATCCGCGCGACTACAATACCTTTCCACGGACGCTGTTCTGGCTGTTTCATCTGCTGTGGCTGTTCCCGTGGAGCGTATTTCTGCCGGCAGCCATTACGCTGAATTACAAGCCGGTGGACCGCGCGGGCCGCACGCGATTACTGGCGTTGTGCTGGACAGGGTTCCTGCTGATCTTCTTCACGTTTTCCACCACGCAGGAGTATTACTCGATGCCGTGCTACCCTGCCCTGGCGCTGCTGATCGCGTGCGCGATGGCTGGCGAATCGCGATGGATCGCGGCGGGATTGAAGGTGGCTTGCGCGGTCGCAGTGGCGGCTGCGCTGGCTATCGCGGCGATTCTGGCGCGCGTGTGGAATCTGGCTGCGCCGGGCGACATCTCCCAGGCGTTGACGCAGAATCCGGAAGCGTACACGTTATCGCTGGGCCATATGGGCGATCTGACGCTTGATTCGTTCGCGTATCTGAAACTGCCGCTTGTAGTGGCGGGACTGGCGTTCGTGGTTGGGGCTTTGGGGATGCTTCGATGGAGCGGCCGGACGCGGGCGTCCGGCGCCGTCCAGGGGGACCGCCCCACCTCCGGTTCCAGATGGGGTTTGGAAAAGGCGGGTACTGGAACATTTTTGGCGATGGCCGTTATGATGGTGATGTTTCTTCATGCGGCGCGGTTGGCGCTAGTGGTGTTCGATCCGTATCTTGGATCGAGGCCGCTGGCTGAAGCCCTGCTGCGCGCGCCGGAGGGACAGCTAATCGTGGACGATCAATACTACACATTTTCGTCGGTTTTTTTTTACTCGAACCGCCGGGCGCTGCTGTTGAACGGACGGGTGAATAATCTGGAGTACGGTTCGTATGCTCCGGATGCGCCGGAGGTTTTCGTCGACGATGCCAAGTTGAAGGACCTGTGGCCGTCGGCGTCGCGGTATTACCTGCTTGCGGAAAAGCCGGCGGTAGCGCGGCTGGGCGGTATTGTGGGGAAAGAAGCGTTGCACGCTGTGGCACAATCGGGCGGGAAGTTCCTCTTCACTAATCATGCGGATCTGCGTTGACGCCACGTCCCTGCTGTTGCGCAGTGCCGGCGTAAAGAACTACGTTTATCACTGGGTGCGCGCCATGCAGCGCGATGCAACCGAACACACTATCACCTCGTATCCGCTGCTGGATCATGCGGGGGAGTTGAACCACGAGGCTTCGGTGCTAAGCGTCTGGCAGACCCTTCCACGCCTGGCGCTGCTGCACCTGATGAACGTGCGGTACAACCCGGGCATGGAGTATCTGATGTCGAAGGTGGACGTTTTCCACGCATCGAACCAGGTGCGGAATCCACCGAAGCGCACACGGCTGACGGGTACTCTTTATGACATGACGTGCCTGTTGATGCCGCAGAACCACACGGCCGGCAACGTGCGGGCGGAGAAACACTTCGCCGATAAAGTGCTCTCCCGCGCCGATGGGCTGATCGCCATTTCAAACCATACGCGCGTGGACGCGGTGAATTTGCTGGGGCTGAATCCGGATAAGATTGCCGTGATCTACCCTGGTGTGCCGCAAGCGTTTTTTGAGGTGACCCCGGCGCAGGTGGCGCGCGCGACGGAGAAGTACGGTCTGGCGAAACCCTACATTCTGTTTGTGGGAACGGTGGAGCCGCGCAAGAATCTGGATCTGCTGTTGGACGCCTACGAACGGCTTCCCGCATCACTCCGCGAGGAGTTCGATTTGATCGCCGCCGGTCCCATTGGTTGGGCGGCCGGCAGCACCGTGCAGCGGCTGGCGGCGGGCACGCCGGGCGTGCGGCATCTGGGGTACGTGCCGGAAATCGATCTGCCGGGCATCACCGCCGGTGCCAAGGCGTTCGTTTATCCCTCGCTGTATGAAGGCTTTGGATTTCCGGTGGCGCAATCTATGGCGGCGGGCGTTCCGGTGATCACATCGAATGTATCGTCGCTGCCGGAAGTGGCACGGGATGGAGCGATCCTTGTTGACCCGAAGAGTGAAGCGGAGTTGCGCGACGCCCTGGTGCGCCTACTGACTTCGCCCAGTCTCCAGAAGCAGTTGGCAACAAAGGGGATGGAGATTTCCAAGGAATACACCTGGCAAGTGGCGGCGCGAAAATCCGCCGAATTCTTCAGTGGTTTGCCCTAAGCTGGCGTTGAGTTTGCTAAAGTTAAAACATTAGTATCTGCAAATGGCCTCCGCTCTAACCTCACGCTGGACTGGTGAATACCGCTTTCTGATCGGCAATCTGTTGCTGAAGGATTTCCGCGTCCGCTACCGGAACATGTCGCTCGGCTTCGGCTGGTCCGTGGCCAGCCCGCTGGTGATGATGGGCGTGCTGACTTTCATTTTCACTCTGGTGATGCCGAACAAGATAGAACATTTTCCGGCGTTCGTGCTTTGCGGACTGGTGCCGCTTAACTTTTTCTCGCTCAGTTGGCTTACCGGAACGGTTTCCTTGATTGACAACGCCGGTTTGATCAAGCGAACCACGTTTCCGCGCGAGATTATCCCCATCGCATCGGTGCTGGCCAACTGTTTGCACTTCGCCATTCAGATTTGCCTGCTGCTGATTCTGGTGGTCGCTTCCGGCTATAAGCCGAACGTCTATTGGCTGTTTCTGCCGGTGATCATCGCTCTGGAAATTGTGTTCGCCTGCGGCATGGCGCTTGCCTTTTCGGCGCTGGATGTCTATGTCCGCGATACGCGCTACGTTGTGGAATCGGTGATTACGGTGTTGATCTGGATGGTGCCCATTTTCTACGATTCGAACATTATCCCGCAGC
>JANYCV010000145.1 GCA_025360145.1 Acidobacteriaceae bacterium | reverse complement strand
ATCGAATTCACCATGGATGCGGATCGCACGCCCCAGCAACGGAACACAAGTGGAGATCCGCCCGGCCAAAGTAACAAGGTCGAGTGGGGAGCATGAAGGGGATCGCTGAGATACCGTCCAATCCAGCCCCCTGTATTCCATAGGCAAGGAGCTAATCTTCGAGGTTCGCGACGCGGACGAGGGCGGCTAAAGTGGGCGGGTTATTGCGGGAGGTGCGAGGCATTGAAGTAGAGAGTTTTCGAGCGATGCTATGAAGAAATTGCCCGCTAGACCGAACTGCGGCCTTTAGGTTCTGCGTTCCGCGAGGATAGGCCGGCGGGCTTCATTTCGGCTAGAACCGCAGCCGTGCTTCCCGCCTGGAAACGATCTTCCGCAACTCTCCTGCGTCTGTTGAGGAGAAGCTCCTCCAATCTTGCGCGTTCCGTATCGCGCTAGTACTGTGACCGGCAGGTATGCTCTCTTAGCGCGCGTCAGCAAGTTACCGATGATCCTTCGGCTCACCACGACAGATAAAAGTGGCCGGAGCGCCTGGCACGCGGAATGAATCGCTTGCGGCCACATATAGGGGAGCGGACACACCGGATCAGACGGTCGCAGCTCTAGTCCCGCGCGCCCGCTCTTTCGAGCGTGGCCTGAATGTGCGGGTACTGGTAACGCTTCGCCTGCGAGAGCGCCGTCTCGCCCGCCTTGGCCCGCACTTTCGGATCAGCGCCCGCGCGCAGCAGCACGTTGACCATGCGGTCGTCGCCGAAGTCCACGGTGGAGGCATAAAGCAGCGGAGTGTACCCGTGCTTGTCGGCGTCGTTCAGATGCACGCCAGCAGCGATCAATGCCTCGGCGGCGTTGGGATGGTTTGTCAGGACGGCCATATGCAGCAGGCCCAAGCCCTCGGTGTCGTGCTCCTTGAGATCAGCACCGGCCGCGATCAATGCCTTCATCACATCTACCTCGCCAAAGCTCACCGCGATCGATAAGGGGGATACAGCAAATGCGCCGCTCAACAGCATCATGCGGTTGACATCGCCGCCTTTCTCGTGCAGCATCGACACGTTGCCTACGTCACCCGCGTACGTTGCCAACACCAGAGGCGAAGCATTGAACAGGACGCCCGTGCCCGGCACCGCATCCGCGCCTCGGGATAACAGCAGTCGAAGCGCTTCGCCAGAGCCGCGGTAAAGGGAAGCTACCAGCAAGGCGGTATAGCCGGTCTTGGTTTTGGCCTTGACATTCGCGCCGCGGTCGAGCAGCAGTTTCATCTTGGCCGTGTCAGGAACGGCCATCATCAATAATGTAGTGCCGCCGCCTTCGGTCTGGCTGTTCGGATCGAGCCCTCGATCAAGCAGCAACTTCAATTCCGCCGCCGTTCCGAAGAGCGCAGTCCGCATCCAGGGCATCGCGCCCTTCGGCTCCAATTCAACCAGTCCAGGAGCAGGCGCCGGATGGGCAGCCTTCGGCAACGTGAGCATCAGCGTCATCGCTGCGTAGGAAGTTCCAGCAGCGGAGATGAACTGGTCATGGCCGAACGGGAAACCGGTTTCAAAATACGGCGGGCTCACTTGAGCCGGCGACACCATGCGCGTGCGGACACGCCACGAACCGTCTGGATTCTGGGTAGACATCAGATACTTTAATCCTTTCCGCCAGGCCGGATCGGTAACCGGCACCTCGCCGGAATCGTGCAGCGCCACCAGCGCCTCGCCGGTAGCGTAGGCGTCGGGTTCCATCCGTGGCAATTGCGCCCAGCCGCCATTGCTACGCTGCAGGCGGCGGAGGCCGCGTACCGCGGACGCACGCTCGACAGCACTCGCGCCGGCCCATGCAAGTCCCATCAGACGGTAGGTGTAATCCTCGGTGGTTTCGGGCGAGGCGCGCAGCAGCCACGTCTTGGCGCGTTTGGCTCGTTCCGCAGCCTCCTTGCGGAGTTCCTCCGGCATGTAAAGCTGCATGGCGCGCACCGCGATGGCGGTGGCGGAAAACTGGCTGTGGCCCTGCGGCGGACGCCCATCAATGGTCAGCCAATGGCCGTCGGCGCGTTGCGCATCGGCGATCAGGCGTGCTTGAATGGCGGTCGCGAGATTGGGTTTCAGACCCGCGCCGTGCGCGGCGACCAGTGCGGCCGCTTCCGAACTCGCCGGATCGATGATTGCGTTTGCCTGCACCATCCGGTCGATCGAACTGAGGTCATGGACGTGGCTCAGGGCCTTGACCAGGGAAGCGCGCGCGGCCGCTTCATCCACCGGTATGCCGCGCTCGCGGGCGAGTTTCAGCGCCTGGGCGGGCAGGCCGGTATGGTGGCACGAAAAACAGTCCTGCGCCTTATAAAACCCGGTGGATCCCTCTTGCAGCAAAGCAACCGAGCGGGAGGCCGCCCTTCGAATCTGGTCGGACGAAGTGTCCTGAGCGAAGAGCGCGGGAGCCACTAAAACGATTGGCAACCATCGCATAACATTCCCCTCCTCGAGCGCATGGCGCTCCGGGCACGGATGAGTATACACCGATACGCCTTTTAATATCAAACGGTCGAATTGAGTCATCTAAAATGTGACCGTAGCCGATACGGTTGGGTCAAATGAAAAAGTAACCGAAACAGATTTTCACGTGAAGTGCCGAAAGGGCCGAAAGGTCCGGGGATGGACATGCACTCATGTGAACAGTATTTAGCCCGCGTTCGGGAGGAGTACAGCAAAGCGAGCAAGCGCGGCAAGACACGGCTGCTCAACGAAGCGCGAAAACGGACGAAGCTCAATCGAAAAGTATTGATTGGCAAGCTGGCGCACCCGCCAAAGCCGGAGCCAGGAAAGCGGGGTTCACGCAAGTCCAACCTCGCCTCGTTCAACTGCACTACGTGACGGACGAACTGATCCCGGTAGAAGCCGCGTGAAATTCCCGCGCGGCGTGGCCGCGAATCGTCCGGTCCGCGCGCCCTCCAGCGCCTCGGTTACGAAATCGTCCGGCTTCGGCATGACGGATCTCCCGCCCATACAATCACGGTGCCCCCTGCACTATAGGCTGAAGACCGGCACACCGCATGGGATCCTCTGTGAGGTCGCCAAAATGAGGCACATCACCATCGAATCCCTCGCGAAACTGCTCTGAAGTCATTTTCATAAAGCACTCGACGATACGCCGAACCCCTACTGAGTAGTCTTCCAAAAATAATACAGTCACAGTCCAGCCAACAATATTTCTCCCACTTCATCAATAACTTACAAAATCCCCGCACAATCCCCCACAGCCCCTCCCCTAATATGGAGGCACCGGGCGGAGCTCCGCCTGAACGAAATGATGAGCATGTTGCCACCACAATCCGAGCCTCCCATTCGTCGGCCAGACGATGCCAGCCAATCCGCAAGCCGAAACCATCCTCAATTTTGCACAAACAAACCCAACACGCGTGGGCCGCTTCACCAGCCTCGAGTGAGGCACGAAAAGGAGCAGCAATTCTCGAATCCGGAGGTGGGGCTAAAGTGGACCCCTTTGTCAAGACCAATTTTGGCCCGCAATAAGTTACCCTCGGACGGGTCGGAATCTGTGTGTTTTGGGGCGGCCGCAGCATCGCAGCCGCCCTTGCCATTCCGGCGCTCGAAGCGGCGCTCGGGGCGCA
>JANYCV010000122.1 GCA_025360145.1 Acidobacteriaceae bacterium | reverse complement strand
CTTGCGGACTCCGAATGCCGCCATGTGGTGGGTGGCCGGCGCGGCTGCCGCGTTTCTCGGTTTAGTGTTGTACGCGCCGCCGCTCCGGGAGTTGTTTCACTTCAGCAAACTGCATCCGAACGACATCGCGCTGTGCCTGGGCGCGGGTGCGGTGAGTATGGGATGGTTCGAATTTCTGAAGAGAATGCAGCGGTCGAAAAATGTTGCGGGTTAGCGCGCCGGAGTGTCTTACCGCGCTACCGGCTCAAGATCGGCCTGCTTCGCACCGTGCAAACGATCATGCAGCACTTGCGTATCCAGATCCCCTGTCCACCGGGCGATCACCAGCGTTGCCACCCCGTTTCCAATCACGTTCGTTATAGCCCGTGCTTCGGACATGAACCGGTCGATGCCTAGAATCAGCGCGAGGCCCGCGACGGGAACATTTCCCACAGCCGACAGCGTGGCGGCAAGCACAATGAATCCGCTTCCCGTCACGCCTGCCGCGCCCTTGGAAGTGAGTAACAAAACCGCCAGCAAAGTGATTTGCTGCATCACCGTCATCGTCGTGTTCGTGGCCTGCGCGATGAACATCGCGGCCATGGTCAAGTAGATTGCGGTGCCGTCCAGGTTGAATGAATAGCCTGTTGGAACCACCAGTCCAACGGTGGACCGGCCTGCGCCAAGGCTTTCCAGCTTCGCCATCATCCGCGGCAAAGCTGCCTCGGATGACGAAGTGCCCAGCACGATGAGGATCTCCTCTTTGATATAGCGCAGGAACCGCCAGATGCTGAAGCCATGCACGCGGGCGATGGTGCCCAGAACTCCGAAAATAAAGAACACGCATGTCAGATAGAAAGTCCCCATCAGCTTCGCCAGCAACAGCAGGCTTCCGATGCCATATGCCCCGATGGTGAAAGCCATGGCGCCGAACGCGCCGATGGGTGCGGCTTTCATGATCAGGTTGACCACCGCGAACAGAACCTGCGACATCTGTTCAATAAAGTGAAAAACCGGGTTCTCCCTGGTGCCGAACTTTTGCAACGCAATCCCGAACATCACCGCCAGCAGCAGTACTTGCAGGATCTCGCCCTTGGCGAACGCGTCAAAGAATGTTGTTGGGATGATGCCGAGCAGGAAATCCTGAATCCCTCCCATTTTCCCGGGAGCGGCATAGGCGGCAACTGCACTGGCGTCCAGTTTCTTCACGTCGACGTTCATGCCCGTGCCGGGTCGAATAATATTAACGACCACCAGACCGAGGATCAGCGCGAAGGAACTCACCACTTCGAAATAAAGCAGGGCCAACCCGCCGGTTCTTCCCACCTTCTTCAAATTTTCCGTTCCGGCGATGCCCAGCACCACCGTGCAGAAGATGATAGGGGCGATGATCATCTTGATCAACTTGATGAACGCATCGCCCCATGGCTTCATCGCCGCCCCGGTGGCCGGGGCGAAATGGCCGAGCAATATGCCGCACACAATCGCTACCAGCACCTGGAAATACAGCGATCGGAAATGCGATTGGTGAACCACCGGAGAGCTAGTCATGAGAAGCTTTCAGGATATCGCTATGAACCGGGTTTACCAATAGTGGTGCCCGCTGGGAATGGCGCCGGGGAACACGTAGGCGTACATCAATACGATGGCTCCCACCAGCAAAGCGAGAATCACGCTGTGAACAACCACGGCGCGCAGCAGCAAACCCTCTTTGCCCTCCTGCCCCGTTGCCGCGCAGGCAATCACCAGCGATTGTGCGGCCATCATCTTGCCCATCACACCGCCCGCGCTGTTCGCCGCCCCCATCAGAATGGGACTGAGGCCCAGCTTGTTCGCCGTGATCACCTGCAGGCTGCCGAACAGCGCATTGGAGCCTGCGTCCGTTCCGCTGAGCGCCACTCCCAACCATCCGATGAGTGTGCCAAACAGGGGGAACAGAACACCGGTATGCGCCAGCGCCAGTCCCAGCGTGGCGTCCATTCCGGAGTACCGCGTGAGGTATCCCAGGCTGAGCATGGCCATGATCGCAGCGATACTGAAACGCAGCCGGAACAGCACGCCGAAGAAGACTTTCATCGTCCGCGCCATGGAAAGGCCAAGTAACGGACCGGCCAGCAAGCCGGCAAAAAAAGTCCCTGTACCTACGGTGGAGAGCCAGGCAAAGTCGAAGATCGCCGGCTCCGCGTATGGCTTCGGCACCGCGGGTACTTGCCGGAATACTTGCAGGTGCAAACCGGGAACCGGAAACTTGATGGAGTATCCTTGTCGACGGTAAATCCGTATTCGCGTAGCAAGATTTCCGCCGGCGCTGACGCGCCGAATTTTTCGACGCTGATAAC
>JANYCV010000077.1 GCA_025360145.1 Acidobacteriaceae bacterium | reverse complement strand
CGTAACGCGCTCCCTGTTTCCTAGTCCACAATCCTGGCGCCAATGCGATAAATCCCAGGGGTTTGGGGACAGAGTCCCCATTTTCTCAGGGTGACAAAGTCGCTGAGCAGCTAAGGGGACATAATCGCTGAACTACAACAGCCTTCGAATCGAGTCTGCAGCGATTTCGCAACGTGGGGCGCGAAAGCGGTTTAAGTCGCTGTGTGAGCACAACTTTTGGACTAGATGCGATGGGCCGCATTTTTGCGCTCGCGTTTTGGGCACGAAAATCTCCGCCAGGCGGGCATCACCTGATCCTTTTGGGGATGGAGGGAAAGGGGGGACCTCGGGTCCCCGCGAGAGCACCAGTCAATCGGAACAGGATAAAGCAGACGACGGCTTGGGGATATCCGGCGGATATCAGCTTGTATCGGAGCGGGCGGTGAGAAAGCCGTAGCCAAGTTGCCGCGCCCTATCGCAAAAACCTGGTGCAACGCCGCGGCAATGGCTGCGGACCTGACGGTAGTAGAAGACCATCGTGAGTGTGTAGGCAATGACACGGATCATGGTCAACACGATGAGCGCACAGTCCTGATGGGCGGAGGGCCGCTTCAGGTGGCAATCGGTGGTGATGGTCTGAAAGGCTTGCACGTCGATCGTCCAGCGGCTGCGTCCGAGTTGGTGGATGAAGTAAGGCGGAATGGCGCCAAGCTCCACGTTGGACGCATAAAAGTTGGTGCTGACAATGGGATCGGGTTTTTTCGTTTTTACCCGCTTGCACTTGGGCTTCTTGCGCTTGGAGTTTTTGCCCTTAGTTTTTTCCGCTTTCGGCTCTTCGATCCGGGGCGCCTCCACTTCGCGCTCCTCGATCTTGACGCACTTGGCGTTTTGCACCCGAACCGTCTTCACCACTTGCACGGCACGGTCGGCCACCGGCCAGTCCACCTCAGGCACGTGCCAGAGTTGCAGGTCTTGTCGGGGAGTCGTTTCGTGGTCTTGCGGCGGACCCGCAGTGAGCCGTTCGGCTTCGGCCAGTAGGCTGGGTTGATTGTCCTTGAGGTCGATGACCCAGTCCAGCCCGAGTGATTCCACCTCCCGAACGAAGAGAGCCTGGAGATAGAGTGCATCGGCGACGAGAATATCGATGAACCGGCACCCCAGCTTTTCGGTGAGATCCTTCAGCAGCGCCAGCGAGCAAGCCACCTCGGTCTCACCGTCCTGCTGAAACCAATGCGCTTTCAAGTTCTGGCGCCAGGATGCCCAAGAAGATAGGGAACGGTGTGCTGACCACGGTGACGGCCGAGAGGCGATGGTAGTATTGCGTGCACTTCTGAAGCTGGCCATCGACTTTCCGCTCCACTTCCCTGCTCATGCAGGCGTCACAGCAACGGCAATAGGAACTACAGATTTCAATTCCATCAACGGCGGCGACCACTCGCCCGCGCGCCCAGTCCGATTGCAGGACACCATTTCTCTTCAGTTGCTTAGCCACTTGGCAACCCAGATCGAAGATCTCAGCGGGATTTTGCCGCTGCATCGCGTAGCCGGGCATGTCCTCGCTGAGGTTGCCGATCCGCTTGTGCAGTGCGCCGTGGCGGCACTCGGTCTCAATACGATGAAGCGGACCAAACTGGCAGGCTGATCCAAGGAAGACGGCGTCAAAAACTTCCAGCCATGGATAAATTGGATACTGTCTACCTTCGGTCTGTGCCGCCCTCAACTGCTTCCAATCGAAAACCTTGTCGAGATAGGTTTCGAACTGGTGCCGTTGCAAAGTCAGATCTTCCCTTTCTCCGCTTTACGCTGTAGAAAGCGGCGCAGGTTGATGTGGCCGATCGTGGCCGCCGCTTCCTGAAAACGCCTGTGCATCTCCACCTTGCTGCGGGCCTCTTCGGCCAACGTGGCAGGGATATGGAAGGTCTTCAATTTGCCTTCCTGCAGCACCGAAATCTGAAACTCGGAGTGCAGTTGCTTTCCATCGGCGCAACGGCAATTGGGCTTTCCGCATTTGCGGTGGCGTTCGACAAAGGAGCCTGGGAGCATCTCCCGTAACGCTCCCAGACTGCGGATGAGCCGGCCGCGCAAATCGAGGTCATGATCGATTGGCATATCTACCAGTCATACTACTGGTAGATCGAGACGAAGTCAAGGGTATTGCAAGATTTGCAAAAATGACTTGGAGTAGATCAGGCTGGGAACTCGCCGCAGTTTCAGTGGGTTAATGGGGCAAGCTCAGGAACGTTACGAAATCGCTGGACCCTCTTGTCACGGCTGGCAACTGCTCCAGCGGCCCTAGCGTACTGCGATTGATTTCCTGAGGACTCAGAACAGCACCGGGGGCTTTGAATAGCTCAATATCAAAGAACGTCGCGCAAACAGGAAAGTCGCGCAAACAGCCGGCCAGGATAATCGGCATGCTACTTGCCGCACTACGCTAGCCGCGGCTGTGGCTACAAGGACAGGCGGAGACAGAAGCAGGCGCCGGCCCCAGGAAGCGGGTCCACCCAAAGGTCTCCGCCATGATCTAGTACGGTCTGGCGGGCCAAGGCCAGACCGATCCCCAATCCATTCTTTTTCCCGGCGCTGACGAATGGCTGAAAAAGCCGGGTGCGGATCTCTTCGGCAATTCCAGGCCCCGTGTCCGCCACGCGGATGAGCACTGCGCCGGAGGACTCCGCAGCGGAAACGTGAATGGACCCTCCGGAGGGCATGGCCTCCAAAGCGTTGCTGAACAGGTTCAGGAAGACCCTCTCCATCCGGGCGCGTTCGAGCGGCAATTCCAGATTGTCCGGCACTTCGAACCTGAAGTGGACAGCCTGCGATTCCGCGGCAGGAGCAACCGCTTCGTACGCCGCCGAGATCACGTCGCGCAAACGGCACATTTCGGTAGCTTTGGCCTTTCCCCGCGACACGTTGACCAAGTCTTGCAGCAATTCCTGAATACGGCGCGATGCCCGATAGATATTCAGCGCCAGGCGCTTCACTTGCAGCGGCGGCAGATCGCCATCGACCAGCATTTCCGATCCCCCGTATATGGCCGCCAGGGGATTCCGCAGATCGTGAGCGATGGAGGTGGAAAGACGGCCGATGGTGGCGATGCGTTCATAGCGGATCAGTTCCTCCCGCGCCTCGCGGATGGAAGCGCTCATCGCGTTAAACGTCGCCGCCAGCCGGCCAAGTTCATCTTGGCTTTCCACCGGCACTCGCGAATCGTAGTTCTGCCGGGCGATATCCGACGCGGCCCGATCCAGCCGCTTGATTGGTTCCACGATGCGCTTGGCCAGCACGTAACTCAACCCCAGCCCGGCCATCAGAGTCAGCAGGCAGATGCCGATCACGTCCCGCTCCAGTGAGGCCAGATGCTTTTGCGCCGCCGCAAAAGACCGGACAATGTGGATTTCGCCTATCGGCTGTCCCATCACATCCATCAACGGAGCGGCGAGCACCGCGTAGGCTGTACCCTGCGCGGTAACGCGATGCATCCGGCTCCGGTTCGATTGCAGCGACTCCAAATCCCTGGTGGTCCTTGGATCCAAAGTCGACGCGATGACGCGGCCATCCGCTACAAAGATAAAATCGCTGCCGCCGGTGCTTGCTTTCAATCGCTGCGCCACCGCTGGATCAATCAGGTAGCCCGCAAGCAGCACGTTCAGCAATGCCGGTTCGTGCGCCGACTGGACATAGACCGGCGTGACCACCACCTGGTATAAACGTCCACTCTGCAGCAAAAAGCCAGTGGCCTGACGCGGAAATTTCGACGCCGCCGATTGGACAATCGACAGATCCTGCAAGAATGCGGTTTCCGGATTTCCGCCGAGAGAGGCAAGCACCCGGCCCCGCGGGTCAGCCACGACAAATATGGCGTTTTCCTCGGACACTTTCGACCAGATTTCACCAGCCGTATCCTGAATGGTGGCACGATCGCCAGTGCTGAAAGCCGCACGGACATCGGACATGGTGCTGAGTAGCAAACTGATGGAAGAGAGCATTTGCGCACGGGCGCGCCACAGCGATTCATACGCCTGGAGGCTGGTTTCGACTTCCTGCTCCAGCCCTAGCGTGGTGATACGGACAACGTGCTGCTGAACCAGTCTTCCCGTAACAAGCAATAGAACGGCCAGGGTGAGAGATGTGGATACCAGAATCTTCCACAGCAGCGAGACTCGGGCCAAACGCGCGCGGATCACTTTTTCCCGCCGGAATAAGTTAGGCCTTCTTCCGATGCCGGCGGATATTCGCGTCCAAACTTGTTCTTGTGCGGCATCATCAGGTAACCGCTTTCGGAAATGGAGATGAGCGGGAGGGCGGTTGCGGTGCCTGACACCGAAGTTTGGCGTGCCAGTTTGTCGAGTGTTTCCGGCGTGGCCCGTTCATGGAATATACGCAACTGGTATTCCCCCGGCGGCACGTTGTCCATCTGAAAAGCTCCGTCTTTACCGGATATGGCGAAGTAGGGAGCGTCCACCACAACGATGACGGCGCTCATCATGGGATGGATGTTACAGAACACGCGCGCAATTCCAGCGCGGTCGAACTTCACCGACCGGCTGCGGCCCGGCGGATAGAGCCCGATATCGAATAGCTGGCCGTCGAAATTGGAGAAGGCATTGTGAAAAATTGGATCGAGGTTCGGGAAATCGATTCTCGTCCCCTTCGCCACGGCGAGTATGTGAGGCGAGAATCGCTTGTCGCTTTGCACCATCCGTGCGTGGCCGATGGATGCGGTGCCGGCTACCGCCGGTTTCAGCCAGACCACCACGCCGGAATAGTTGCGCGCCTTCACGACGGCCGGTTCGCTTGAATTCCGCAGTTCCACTCGTCCGGAAACTGTAGCCGGCCTGCCGGGCAGAGCTGCGATCAATAGCAGTGCAGCCGCTGCGCTAAAAGAGATATGCCAGCGCGAGGTCATAGTGATTGTTTAATCGCTTGCCAATTCCCAGATAGGTGGTGCGGATCTGCGACGCCTCAAAACCCAGAAAGACATTGGGAGCCAGGCGGTATTGCAGATTGGAGGCGTACTGCAAGTTTTTTCCGATGGCGCCGGAGCGCAGGTCTACGTTGCGGTCGTCTTGCTGGCCGTTGATCAGGTTGAAAGTCAGGCGTTTGGTTGCGGAGTAGGAAAGCTGCGCCCATCCGCCGGAGCCATGCACAGGAATTACATTGCGCGGACCCAGCACCGTAAAGCCCTGCCGCAGCGAGCCCATGTTAGACGAATTTTCTCCGGTGAAAAACATGCCCGTCAGTTTCCATTTCACCAACGGTTGAATGGACCAATCCAGCGTGAACAGCCGCGATGGGACGCTGGTGCCGGCGACGTGGGTGGTGCTGGTGTGAAAGCCCGGTGCGATCTCGATTCTGCCGCCGTTCTCAAACTGGCGCCACAATTCAAAGCGGCCCTGCAAGGCCGGGCGGGATCGTTCGAGCGATGCGGCGAATTGAGGCGGCACATCCGAAGCGGTTTCCACCGTTTGATAGACGCTCACCTGCGCTCTAAGGCCCGCATTCGTTCCAAAGGCGGCACGTTGCTCAAAACGTACCTGCGGCTGCCAGAGCCAGAGATTGCCCGCACTGGTGAAGGCCGAGACACCCACTTGCGATAAAGAATCGGGTTCGCGAAAGGAGATGAGCGGCTTGTCTTGTCCCACTGAGAGGCTCTGATTTTTCCAGTCGATGGAGAGGTTCGCCACGCGCAACCGCAGCAGATGGTTGAGGCTGGCCGAAGAACCGGCGAAAAAGTCCATCATCACCGATCCGCGGATGGTGCCGCCCAGCGCTTGCGGACCTTCGTACTTCAGCCCCACCATGGTTTGGCGGAAGGTGGCCCCGCTGGTGGCCGGGCCCGCGTTCACCGCGGCAACAGTCGGATTTTCGAGTCCGTTATTATTCCGCCCTGTAAGGAAGGTGTTGAACAAGGCCATCCCTGTGATGCTCAGGGGGAATTTTTGCGATGCTTCGACTTTGGTCTGCGCCTGTTCCTCGGTGCGCTTCTCCTGCACATCCACTCTCTCTTCCAGCGAAGGCACAGGCTGAGGACGGGTAGCGGCAATCTGTTGCCGCAACTCCCGCACCTCTTCCATCAGCATCCGGTTCTGCTGTTCCAGCCGCTCCAGCCTTTGCAGAATTTGCGATTGATCCGGGCTAAGTTGCGCCAGCACAATCGATGGCAGTAGAATCAGCGGCAGAAATAGCTGAGATCTATGCATTGAGCAGTCTCTCAAGAGTGGTGCGCACTTCCGCGGGCGAGTACGGTTTGGGCAGGTAGGCATCCGCTCCCAGCGAGCGCAGGCGCTCCGGCGTGTTCAAATCCGAATCTCCGCTGATGACGAGAATCGGCAGATGAAGGTACCGCGGAAGGGAGCGCACGCGGGCGATTAAATCGAACCCGTCTATCCGTGGCATGTGAAGATCGGTCACCATGGCAGCAATGTTCGTGGTCTCGTTGTCCAGCAGATTTAGCGCCTCCTGGGCCGTAGTTGCGACGCGCAGTTCTATACCGGGTAAGGATAGCAGTGCGACTTCCAGAAGCGTAGCGCAGTATTCGGTATCCTCGACGATGAGCACAATTCTCGACATCAGAGTACCTCAGGGTAGAAAGCGATATCCTACACCGTGAACGGTCAGGAAGTGGCGCGGGCAATCGGTCTCGGGCTCCAGCTTCTGACGCAAACGGACCACGTGCGCGTCCACGGTGCGGGTGTTCGGGAAAGATTCATAACCCCATACGGAGTTGAGAATCATGTCCCGGGTGAGCGGCCGATCGGGATTCTGCAGGAAGAAGGTCAGCAGATTGTATTCGGCCGGCGTCAGCTTCAACTCCGCACCCTTGCGGGAGACTACGCGGCGCTGCAAGTCCACTTGCGTATCCGCGAAGGAGAGCACCTGGTGGGCCTCCGGGGAGACACGGCGCAACACTGCACGGATTCGCGCCAGCAACTCCCTGGTGCCGAAGGGTTTGACGACGTAATCGTCGGCTCCGATTTCGAGCAGCAGTACTTTGTCGATCTCGTCCCCGGCGGCGCTCAGCACAATGATGGGCGTGGAGTCGCGTGCCGAGCGAATCGCCTTGCAGACGTCCACGCCGCTCATGCCGGGAAGGCGCAGGTCCACCAGAATCAGGCTTGGTTTAGCGGTGAGCGCCTTTTCGAGGCCGACATTCCCATCGGCCGCGGAGAGGGTCCGGAATCCCTCCTGTTCCAGCAATACAATGATCGTGTCGCGAAGGTTTTCGTCATCGTCGATGACAAGGATTGTGTGCATCTCGTATATTCGAGATTCTAACCAACCCCAGCCACTTTTGCTATCTGAACCTGTAGGCGCGTTCGTGAGACACCCTGATTGTTATTGTAAGGAACGTCACGAGAGGCGCCGGTAAACATTTTGTAAATAGATTGTGCAGCCGTTCACTCGGCGCAATCAGCGGCGGACTATCGGGTGAAGTGATCTGAATTCTCCATTCCACGAATAACTGGTTTCCGCCAGATCGCCGGTGAGCATGTCATACGGGAGGCCCAGTTTCGCCGCTCCCGCCCCACTTGATGCGGGTCAAAAAGGAACTCAGGTTGAACACAAGTTAGATCTAACCTTGCCGGCCGACTGCAATGCACAGCAGCCGGCGCGGTCGAGAACGCCAACCAGGGGGACCAACTATTCTCAGTCACGAATCCCAAGCACTCCAGCCAGGCTGCGGAACCTGGTTATTATAGGAGGCATGACGGCTGACGAAAGGCGGCTGCTTGATGAAGTGATCTGGATACATCCGGAGAGAATGAGTGGTGCCCCCTGTTTTCAAGGGACCCGGGTGCCGGTGCAGGATCTGGTCGACATCCTCCAACATGGGGGGACCATCGAAGACTTCCTGGCTGCCAGCCCAAGCGTCAGTCGCAGGCAAGTCGAGCTGTTCCTCGACCTGGCGAAAATTCAACTTGCCGAATGCGCATCCCCTTAGACGAGTGTGTCAATCCTCGTGTACGAGACGCATTTCCAGGTCATTCAGTGGAAGTCGTGCAGGGATCGGCGCTCGCCGGTTACTTCGACGGGCCTCTGCTGCAATATGCCGCGGATCGCTTCGATGTCTTCGTGATTCGAGATAAACAGTTACCGTTTCAGCAGAACCTTTCACGCCTGCCGCTCGGCGTTGTGATCGCCGTGGTTGCCGATAATCGGATCGAATCCTTTCGACCACTGTTCAACGCCCTGAATCAGGCGGTTGAGGGCGTACGGCCGGGTGAGGTGATCTGGGTGGACCGTGCTTGCTGAATCTGTCGCCCTCTCCGATCGGCCTATCGAACCATTAAACTCTTGATCGCGCCGAAACCGATCTAGTCTCCGCCTGTCAGGTTCACGGTGAATGTGCCGGCAATCGTAGTCCAATGCACCGCCAGCGCGCAGTGTGGAGAGAGCGCAATCCGGAATCGAAAACGTGGATGGGCTCACCGGAACCAAGCAGATGATCGTGTTAACTTGATTGCTTGAACCCTCCTCCACCCGCGTGGTGACTTGGATGGAGACCTGGTCAATCCCGGCGCCTGTTCATTCAATAGCAAGCGGCCGGTTGCGGACAATCCAGAACTACCGCACCCGGCTCAGGTGCGACCACGCCCCGTCCTCCTCTGGACGATTCCAGTCCTCGGCAAGCGCTGCCTCGCTCAGCAGCGCACAACGCGCCGACGGGAGATGCACGGGCTCGAGCAGGCGCACGTTGCCCTGCTCATCAATCACAGCTTCGATCGTTCGAATCATCGCCTGTCCCTCTGTGATGAGTGTACATCATACAATCCGCATTCATCTGGCTAACTCCTGTTCAGGCCGGCCTAAGACGATCTCCGCCCGGGCGGGGCCCATTACAATCGGCGCGGAGCCGCCCTTGAGCACGACCACGCGATGGCCCTGTTTCCTGGCCCACTGGTAGCCCTCCGTCCCGGCGTACCCGGAATCCACCGCGAGTTGGGTGATCGGCACTTCGAGAACGCTGGCGCTGGTGAACGTTCCATTCAGGACTTCGGTGAGCTTGCCGTACACCTGCGGGCAGGGCGTGTCGCCTCCGAGCGCGCGGTAATCGACGGACCACGGTTACTTCCCCGCGTCCCAAGGTTAGGCCCTCGATGCGGTCCTTCTGGACGTCTGCACCAGCCGTCAGGTACAGGCCGCCCAGAGGGATGATGAGGCCGGTGCCGGAAGCAGGCACTGAGCGATCAGTAAGGCGGCCCTGGTCATACTTTCATGACGCGAACGTTCGGCGTTTAGACGATCGAAGCCACCTGGCTGAATCGCGCCATGTGCTCCACTTTCTCCAGTGCGCGGCCAGAGTCGATGGATTCAGCGGCCAGCTCAACGCCATGCAGAAAGCCGATGGCCATGCCTGCCGCAACCAGCGCCGCGGATGCATTCACCAGAACCACGTCGCGCTTCGGACCGCGTTCGCCATTCAGAATCGCTCGCGCAATTGCGAGGTTTGTGTCGCGGTCGCCGCCACGCAGATCGGCAAGCTTCGCTGTCTTCACACCGAAGTCCTTCGGTGTGAGCGTGTGGTGGGCGATGGCGCCGCGCTGAATCTCGAGAACCAAGGACTCGCCGGTGGTGCTGATCTCATCCAGCCCGCCCGCGCCGTGAACTACGAATCCACGCTGCAATCCCAGTGCCCCCAGTGCCTCGGCCATCAGTTCAGCGGCTGCCGTAGACGGAGCGCCTACAAGCTGCACAGTGGCCCCGGCAGGGTTCGTCAGCGGACCCAAAAGATTGAAAGCCGTCCGCATTTTGAGTTCCAGACGGGCCGCCTGTGCGTGCTTCATGGCCGGGTGCATGGCGGGCGCGTAGAGGAAACCGATTCCCACTTCGCGGATGGACGCCGCGGTCTGCTGCGGCGTTAGCGCGATGTTAATGCCGAGCCCTTCAAAAATGTCCGCGCTGCCGCACAAGCTCGATAGCGATCGGTTTCCGTGCTTCGCCACTTTCACCCCGGCGCCCGCGACAACAAAGGCGGCAACGGTGGAAATATTAAACGTATTCTGGCCGTCGCCACCCGTTCCGCAAGTGTCAAGCAGCACTTCCCCGTTCAGCAGCGGCAGAACCTTGGTAGAGCGCTCCCGCATGGCGCGCGCGAAGCCCAGAATCTCGTCCGGCGTCTCGCCCTTCATCCGCAATGCCACCAGAAATCCGGCAATCTGCGCTGTGGTGGCGTGGCCGGCCAGGATCAACTCCATGGCGCGTTGAGCATCTGTGGCGGTAAGGTTTTCGCGGCTGGCGGCCCTGTGCAGGAAGGGGAGAAACGGCATGATATAGTAGGGAATCCGGCTTTCAGTGCGATACTAACATACCCGCCAGAGCCCACAATATCCGATGAAAATCCATGAATACCAAGCCAAGGCAATACTGGCCAAATACGGAGTCCCTGTGCCGAGGGGAGAAGTGGTTTTTACGGCGGAAGAAGCGGAAGCGGCGGCCAAGAAACTAGGCGGCAGCGTGGTGGTGAAGGCGCAAATCCACGCCGGCGGGCGCGGCAAGGGCGGCGGCGTAAAACTGGCCAAGGATTCCACTGAAGCCGCGGAAGTTGCGAAGAAGATCCTGGGCATGACGCTGATCACTCACCAGACGGGCCCCGAAGGCCGGCTTGTGCAGCGCGTCCTGGTGGAAGAGACG
>JANYCV010000060.1 GCA_025360145.1 Acidobacteriaceae bacterium | reverse complement strand
CTCCATGAACATGATGGGCAACCTCGCGGGCTTCGTGGAGCCGGCCACGGTACCTGCGTACTTGCCGCCGATGTCCATGCAAGCGGCCCAGGCGCCGGGCATGACAAGATCGTTGCAAAAGCTGGCAAATCCCATCATCAGCATGGCGTAAGTAGCATTTTCAGTGTGAATCGCGAGGTACAGCAGCACCGCTGCGCCGGTAAATCCAGCAGAGGCAAGAAGCTGCCGCGCCGTCTTAACGCTTCCGGTGAGATCCGCAACCTTGGCGGAAATGAAACCGCAGAACAGGGAACCTAGGCCGCCGAAAAAGAGGGGCAGAATGGCGAGTTTGGCGCTTTCCAGCGGCGAAAGATGGCGGTTTTCCTGCAAATAGGTAGGCAGCCAGGTGATGTAAAAGTACCACGGGTAGGACAGGAAGAAATATTGCGCCCACAACAGCCAGATGGATCGGGAAGTGGTTAGTTTTCCCCAGGGTACGCTGCCATGGCCACTCTCGGCAACCTTCGTGTTTTCCGCGAGCAACTCCAGTTCGGCCGCGTTCACACTCTTGTTGTCCTTCGGATTATCGCGGAACCAGGCGTAAAAGAAGACCGCCCAGACCACGCCCAACGCGCCGAACAAGACGAATGCGCCGCGCCATGACATGAACGAGAACACTAAGATGACCAGGGGCGGGGTGAACGCGCCTCCCCAGCGGGCAAACATCCACATGATGCCTTGCGCGCGGACTCGTTCGCCCTTGGGAAGCCAGGTGCTGAAGGCTTTAGTCAAATTCGGGAAACAGCCCGCTTCACCTGCGCCGAACAGGAAGCGCGCAATGACCATTGAGGTGAAGTTCCACATGAATCCGGTTACGGCGGTGAAGATGGACCACCAGATTACGATGCGCATCAGAACTTTGCGGGGCCCAATCCGGTCGCCCAGCCATCCGCCGGGAATTTCAAATAGCGCGTAGGCTACGGCGAAGGAGGAAAAGATGTAACCCATCTGCTGTTTGTCGAGCCCGAGGTCTCTTGAGATCACGGGCGCGGCTTGGGAAATACAGACACGGTCAATGTAGGAAAGAATGGCCAGTGTGACGGCGAACACCACAACCCAGTAGCGGGTGCGCGTGGGCGTCTGTGCGGCAGTTGGGGAAGTTCTTGTTATTGGAGTTGCCATGCGAACGTTCATCACATCACGGAACGGCGGAAGTTGCAAGTGCTTCCGCCAGATTCGTATGGCGCTGACGCGCTATTTCTTGAGCATCGCCGGGTAGTACTGCTTAAGCTTCGCCAACTTTGGACGATAGTTGGCTACAACATAGGGGTGATTCGGATTATTTCTGATGAAGTCCTGATGATATTCTTCGGCGGGGTAGAACTTTACCAGCGGCGTTACTTCCGTAACAATCGGCCTGGGAAAGATCTTCCCTTCGTCGAGTTGCTTGATGTAGGCTTCGGCGATACTCTTCTGCTCGGGCGTTTTGTAGAAGATGGCAGAGCGGTATTGGCGTCCATGATCCGGACCTTGGTAGTCCTTGGTGGTAGGGTCATGCGCGACGCTAAAGAACACTTTCAGTATCTCGCTGTAGGAAATCTTGGAGGGGTCGAAGGTGATTTCGATAGCTTCGGCGTGATTGGTCTTGCCGGAACCGACAATTTCGTAATGCGCGCCGTTTGCGTCGCCGCCGGAATAGCCGGAGATCACGTGATTGACGCCGATAAGCTGTTCCATGACTCCCTCTGTACACCAAAAGCAGCCGCCAGCCAGGACTGCCACCTGCTTTCCCTTGGTGGCGGAATGCTCGATGCCTGTGGCGGGGTCCGGGAAGCCCTCCGATGCGCGGACGGGACTTAGCGCGACCAGTGCCGTTAAAGACGCTAGAACGATTCCTCTATAAAAGCCGTTTCTCATAGACTATTTTCCTTTACTTAGTTTGCGGAAGTATTCCGCCACGGCGTCACCGTACCCGGTGGGTACACGCTCGGTGGCACTGCTGCGAACCTGACCGGACTGCTGATTTTCCAGCTTGCGGCGGAGTTGTAACTCCACTTGTTCCAGGTTCGGCAGGATCTGGGTACGAAGCTGTTCGATCAGCGCCGGATTGCCGGGGGCGAGCACTGGGTCGATCTTTTGCATCTCGCGAATCAGTTCCATGACATCGCGTTCGGCATCGGGATTGTCGCGGAGGGACTGGCGAAGCTGCGATAGATCCCGCATGCCCTCCCGATAAGCGCGCTCCATGTCGCCTCCACCGGCGGTCGCATCCTGGCCGGAGAATTCGTGGGTGCGATAGATGCCTCCGCCGCCGTTATTGGCGCCGCCGCGGTTCTGGCCTTGACTGAACTGGCCTCCCTGACCGCCCTGCTGACCAGTTTGGGCCTGTTGTCCCTGACCTTGTCCCTGACCCTGTCCTTGTCCCTGTTGTTGCCCTTGTCCTTGCCCTTGACCCTGTCCTTGCTGACCTTGGCCTGGCTGTTGGCCCTGGCCCTGCTGACCTTGGCCTGGCTGTTGGCCCTGGCCCTGCTGACCTTGTCCTTGCTTTCCCTGTTGTTGTCCCGGCCCTTGCTTGCCCTGTTGTTGGCCGTTGCGGTTACCGCGGGCCATCTGTTCGAGCTGGCCGCGAAGCTTTTCCACTCGCGCCAACGCCTTCTCTGTTTCGGTATCGAGGGCGCCGCTGCCAGGACCTAGCGCGGATTGCGCTTCTTTCACGCGGTCACGAAGTTTATTCAGGCCATCGGTTACCGGGGCCTCGCGCGGCCCGACGTAGGAGCCGTAGCCGTTTCGGATTGCTTCGCCGCCGTACTTCATCCGCAGGCCGAGTTCGTTCTGTTGGGCCTCGCCGAGTCCTTCACGCAATTTGTTGGAAGCCGGACGTTGGCCGCTTGCCAGATTCCGAATGGCGTTTTGCATTTCCTTTTCGAGCTGGCTCAACTCCTTTGCCATTGCATCTTTTTCGCCGGCGAGGGCTTCGTTCTGCTGCTTGCTCTGGCCAGGCTGCACGCCGCCGCCGCTGCTGTTCGGAAATGCCTTCTTCAGTTTGTCGACGAATTCGTTCTGCTGCTGCGCCAGCTTTTCCGAGCGCCGGACGAGATCACTCATTTCCTGACCGGATTCCTGCTGCCGGAGGCCGGACAGTTGGTCGCGAGCGTCCTGAAGACGATCGGCGGCGCGGCGTGCTTCGGCGGACCCTTGTTGGGGCTGATCGTTCTGACTGCCTGCCGCTTTGCGCATGTCGTCGGTGGCGCGAGTCAGTTGATCGATGGCACGCTGGAGCCGCTGGTCATTTTGGCCGCTGTTGCGCTGCTGTTGCTGGGAACTGGCACTTTGTTGGCCTTGTTGGCCTTGTTGCCCTTGTTGGCTTTGTTGGCCTTGTTGGCCTTGTTGCCCTTGTTGCCCTTGTTGGCCTTGTTGGCCTTGTTGCCCCTGTTGCCCTTGCTGCTGGCTCTTGGCCATCTGCTCCATCTGCTTCTTCAACTCTTCTGCTTCCCGACGGAGCATCTCTTGCTGCCAGCGTTGTTGGCTGACCTGATTTTTCTGTTCTTTCTGTTGGGCCAGTTCCTGCTGCCGGCGCGCCAGTTGCTCCAACTTCTGAAGCGCCTCGTCGATTTCCTTGGCGCGCTGTTCGGCGGACGCCGTCTGCTGGCCGCTCTCGTACTGATTCTTTTCCGTGTCGAGTTCCAGATCGAAGAGATTCTCCAAGTCGCGGCCCGCGCCGCCGCCCCCGCCGCCGCCTCCCTTATTGCCGAACGCCACTTGAATCTGGCGGAACGTCGCCTCCGCACGGAGCAGATACTGCAGCGCCTTCTGTTCCGGTGCCAGCGCGTCCTTCCAGGAGAGCCCCTTCAACTTTTCGGTCGCCTTGCCCATGGCCTCGGCGGCAAGCGTCATGTCTGTCGAAAAGGACTGGAATTCCTGCGTGGTGCCGGAAAGCTGGCGGCTCTTCATGCGCTGGGCTAAAGACGTGGTTTGTGCTTGCAGCTTCGTCTGCACGTCAGACAAAAACTTCGCATTTTCAGCGGCTTTGGCTTTCTCCGCCTTCTTGTCGCGAACCTGATTAAAGGTCGCGGCGATAATCTCCTTTTGGCGCTGGGAAATCTTGTTATCGTCCTGCTGCTCACCCCCGCCTCCTCCGCCGCCCTCTTGCTGCGATTGAGAATATTCCTTTTCGAACGGCTGCGCTTCAATGAAAGCCATGTCGGACTGAGTGGTGCTGAGCGCATCCTTTGCCGTGGCATAGACGCTGACCAGATCGCCCGGCACCAGCTTGAAGTCTTCCAGCGCGATCATAGTTTCGCCCGTCGATTTCTTGACGCCTTTCTTGTTGAGCAGGGAAACTACCTTTTCCTCGCCTCCATTCACGGAGTAGTGGAGATCCATGCTGTTCAATCCAAAATCGTCTTCCGCTTCGACAGCCAGAGTCACCTCTTCCAGCGGATTGACCTTCGCATCACGGCCGGGGCGGACAATCTTCACCACCGGCGGCGTCTCCTTCTGAGCTTCGATAAAGAAGTCCTCGGTCAACCGGATGTCTTCCCCTTTTTCAACGGCGGAGACATGGTACATCCCGTCCTTCTTGACCGGCACTTTCGCATGTAGCCAGTTCCCTTCCCCGGCTGTTAGTTCGATGCGCGCCTCGTCGTCAATAATGAGTACACCCTTGCTCAGCGGCTTATCGGTAAGGATCGCTACATCGGCTTCGCTGCCTTCGACGGCACGGATGTCGCCGCCCACTTCCTGCACTACATCCTTCAAGCCTGCCCAACTCGGGTAGTGATAAGTCACACGCACTTTCTTGACACCAGGCAGATCGATGGCAGTGAGGGTAAACGTGCCGGAGCGGACTCCGCTTGACTCCACATAATACTCGACCGTATCAGGCAGTCCGGCGAAGAGAAATTCGTGCTTGGAACCACCGGGCTGGGGCTGCATGACGGCCTCTTCCCACTTGGACGCGCCTCGGTACTTAGCGTAAAAGCTCACGTGCATCGACTGGAAACCGATCAGCCGCGCGGAAATCAGTTGATCGGACTTGCGGCGGACTGTGCGATTGCCCGGGGTGACTTGAATTTCGTAGAAGGCCTTCATGCCGTCTTTCGGCGTTCCCGCCCAAAGCAGCGATGCTCCGTGGCCCATGAAGCCGGGGCCGGAAATAATCAGCCAGACCAACGTGATGGCAGCGGCAGCGGCGGCGGAGAGCGAGCCGAAAATCCAGCCGTCCGTCACGATGCTCTTCGGCGCGGCGTACTTGGCGACAGCCATGGTGTCGGCGGCCAGAAGTTCGAGAAACGGATCGTTGTCCCCCTGCTTCTCGGCGAACGTGAGCAGGCGTTCGTTGAATGCGGGAAACGACTCCTCCGCGCGGCGGGCAGCCCAGCGGCGGTTGAGCCGCATGAACGGGATCACCAGGCCGAAACCGATGGCAAGCGCCAGGGCGAGGAACAGGCAGAGACGCGCCGTGGTAAGGCTGGCCGGCGAAAATGCGAACGCGTTGATGACCAGCACCAGTACTACAGTGGCAATCAGCGCCGCTAGCGCCGTACACGCGATTCCGCGGGAGATGGCACTCCAGCGAAGCCGCGATTCCAGTTCCCGCAGATACACATTTACTTGATCGAGGGGATTCAAGCTGCCTCCTTCCGGACCATAGGTTGATTTTCCGCTATCAGGTAGCGGCTTGCAAATAGCGATTCGAGCAAGGATACGATCAACAGCGCCAAGGCAAAATACCACCAGAGACTCCAGGGCGCGGTACGCGTGATTCCCTGTCCGCCCGGGCCGCTTTGTTGTTCTCCACCCATGCCCATGTTCTGCCACAGCGCCAACGTCTCTTTCGGGATGACGGTGAGGTCGGATTCACGGCGGTCCGCGTGGACGGCGATCAGTTCATGGCGTCCATTGGCGCGGCGGACTTCAAAGAAGCCTTCGCGCGGTAGACGGAAATTCTGGGCTGAAGTGGATTCCGTCAGCGAGAGGGCGCGCTGGCCACCGGGATCAAGCACTTCGACCGACGTCCCCTGATCTTTGCTGGAGCGGAGTTCGAGATACGAATCGACGGCGATGTCGGCTGCGGATTTCTCTACGCCGCTGAGGTAGTACGCCGATTGCTCGATGAATGGCACGAAGGAAGTGTGCAACGGGAAATCGTTGGCGATGTTGTCAAAAGTAGACGCGAACACGAGTGCTCGGCCCTCGCCGATTTTCTTTTCCAATATAAGCGGCGTCTGGTCGGTGAGCTTGGCGAGGACGCGCGAGTTGCCGGGGACAACCTGGATGGTCTGGTAGAACTTCACGCCATCGAAGCTATTGGTCCGGCTGAGCGCGGGGTGAGAAAGATCGACCGAGGTTGCGCCCTGGAAGCGATCGGCGCTGCGTGAGGACATGCGGGATTGGGCGATGGCTTCGTCAAAGACGGGAACCCGTGGTTTGGTAGCGGACGCCGACCCGAGCGCGATGAGCACCGATCCCCCGGCCTTCACGTATTTTTTCAGATTTTCCTCAAACTCCGCAGGGAGGTACGCGACATCGGAAAGAACAACGAACGCGTATTTGATGGGCGATACGTTTGCGGTTTGATCGCTTGGGACGGCATCCACGGCCAGAGCGGAGTCGGCCGGGGAGTCAAGAGCCGCGCGATAGTAGAGAATGCCGCGAGGGTTTCGCGCTTCATAAACGAACAAAACGCGACCCGGCTCTTTTCGTTCCAGCGCGAACAGAATGCGGTCGTCCTGCGCGAGCTTGTCGTGGGCGGCGATCCGGACCTCGCCGCGGTTTAGTCCATAGGGCGCTTCGGGTATATAGAACTCCGCCGTGGCGCGCCCGTTTGCGGCCAGCTTGATTTTCTTCGTCTCGATGACCTTGTTATTCAGCACGACGGAAACGTCTGTTTCGAAGGCCGGCGTGCCTGCACCGGCGATGGTGGCGAGCACCCGAACCTTTTTCGCCTGATACACGCTACGCGGCGCTTTCACGCTTTCCACGTACCAGTTCGATTCGTCCACGCTTGCCAGCGGATGCAGAACCACGCGGGTGTTGCCGCCGAGCGTGAGTTCGGAAAACGGCGAAGGCAGCGAAGTCTTCTGCATGTCGCTGAAGATGTGAACTTCCACCGGAGTGCGACTGGACTGCGCGGTGGACCGTAGCATTTGCGAGAGCTCCGCGTATCCACTTCGGCCGTCGCCCTGATTCACCGATTGAATGGCACTGCGAAGTTCCGCCGGATCCTCCGTCTGTTGGGTCAGCATATTGACTTGTGTGGAGAAGCTGACCACCTGGCCAAGATCGCCGCCGCGGAAACCGGAAAGCGCATCGAGAGCCTGTTGTTTCGCAGTAGCGAAGCGGTCGCCGGTACGCATGCTAAACGAATTGTCGATGGCGAACACGCGTAGCTTTTTCCCCTCCGCCTTGGGGTCGACCGTGCGCGTGAGGAAGGGATTCGCGAACAAGAGCGCCAACAGCAACACCATCGCGATGCGCATGGCGAACAGCAGAAGATACTTCAGCCGGCGGTGCTTGATGGAGCTTTGTGTGCGCCGTTCAAAAAACATCAGCGAGCTGAAGGGCAGCGGAATGCTCTTGTGCTGCTTCAGCAGATGGATGTAGACGGGAAGACCTAACGCAGCGAGTCCACCCAGGAACCATGGAGACAGAAAGCCCATCAGCGGCGCCTCCGGCGGATGGTTAGAAATTCGCGCAGGGCTTCGTCCAAAGGCTTACTGGTATCGATCAGGAAGTAGTCGATTCCGTTGCGGCGCGCCTCCGTACGGAGGCCTTCGATATGCGCGTCGATCTTCTCACGATACTCGGTGCGCACGTAATCGGGCGTGACCTCCATCGCATCGTTGGTTTCCATGTCGAGCACCAGCATCGGCTCATTCATGGCGGGGCGAATTTCCTGTGGATCGAGGACGTGAAACAGGATGAGTTCGTTGCCGTGAGAGCGGAGAGGATCGACGGCTTTGACGATCGCTTCGGGCGATTCGTAAAAGTCGGATATCAGCGCAATGATGCCGCGCCGGTGTAGGAACTGCTGGCAGTGGAGCAGTGGCTTTTCGAGGTTGGTGCGGCTGCCGGGTTCGGCCTTCTCAATGGCGTGAAGCAGGCGTGCGAACTGGCCCTGACGGGTGGAGGGCGGCACGTAATTTTTGACGTCGTCATCGAAGACAATCAGACCGGCGGCGTCGCGCTGTTGCTTCGAGAGATAAAAAATGGACGCGACGAGATAACGGGCGTAGTCGAGTTTGTTCACCGGATGCGAACCGAAGGCCATGGAAGCGCTGACGTCCAGCAGCATGGTGAGCTGCGAGTTGGTTTCGCCGCGGTATCGCTTCAGATAGGCGCGTTCGGTGCGGGCGTAGACATTCCAATCGACGTGGCGGAGATCGTCACCTTCCGAATAGGCGCGGTATTCGGCGAATTCCTGACTGAATCCGAAATCGGGCGAACGGTGGAGGCCGGAGACAAACCCGTCGACCACAGTCTTGGCCACGAGTTCGAGTCCGGAGATACTGGCGAGAACCGACGGATTGAGGAACCGCTGGAGCATGATTTATTTTTCCCGGGGTATAGGCTTTGCGTCCAGAACCCTCTTCAGGATGTCGTCCGGGGTAAGCTTGTCCGACTCGGCGTGGAAATTGAGCAGGATGCGGTGCCGGAGGATCGGCGTCACCAGGGCGGCTATATCTTCGTAGGTTACGTGGTAGCGCTTGCGCATCAGCGCGCGGCATTTAGCGGCGAGGACGATGAACTGCACGCCGCGGACGCTGGCGCCGAAGTTGACGTACTTCTTCACGAAATCCGGCGCACTCGGGTCTGTAGGGCGCGTGGCTCGGACGATGTCCACCGCGTGTCGGGCTACGGAGTCCGCAATGGGTACCATGCGAACCAGTTGCTGGAAGTCGAG
>JANYCV010000050.1 GCA_025360145.1 Acidobacteriaceae bacterium | reverse complement strand
CCTAAGTAGCTTAGCCGATGGGAGAAATACCGTATATATCAATTAGAAACAATCAGAAATGAAATGGAATGCACAAGGTCAATCGAACCAACGCTATGACGTCGTAGTATCTGCAAATCCTTCTTCTTCTTGATAGGCTTGTCCGTCAAGAAGCTTCGACACCGTGTCGCGGATGAAGGTCTTCAATTGCAATAGCTGCTCCACCGATCCTGGGCGCAGAGCGAAAGCTCCCACCGAGGGAAAGGAGAAACCGCGTCGAGGTGTTTCCGCGCGCCTAAGAAATGGGCTTTCGGCCTCATCGGATTGGCCAGGATAGAGGACGTACGCTCCCCGAGTTCCAAGGATCGCATCGCGGTAGCAATGCATCTTGTTGAGATCATCTTGACGGTACGACTGCCTCCTTGACGGGGATGAGGACCCGGAAACCGCTTCCTGAGCGGCATCTTCCCATTGAAAACGCTCCAGCCTGTATTTCGCATCAAAATTCAGCCAGTGCGTTACGGGTGACGTCTTCACAGCAATACTGATGTCAGGATCGAATGATACTGAATACGTGCCGGACCACTTCCCCCAATCGTCCTCCGGCTTGGGCCGGAACCGGCGATTGAAAAATAAATGGATCGTCGTACCTTCCGGCAAACCGTCTCTGAAGATTGCTCCGGGACCGCCCGAGCTTTCCGTCAATCGCATCGAAAGCTTGCCTGCGCTTTGAGACAAGATAGCTTTAGCACCCGTTGTATCTGGGCCATACAGAGCCTTAAGCATATTTCGAATCGTGAAGTAGCACCAATATTCGTACAATGTAGCCACCGGCTTTACATCGCCTAGAGCCGAGTCAATCAACTCGGTCGCTTGATTCCAAGGCAGCTCCAGTGCGCCCCTAAGTTCAATATCCCCGCGAAGCACATCTCGATACCCGGTACACTTTTGCAGACGCTGCGAATTTTCTGGCATCAAAGATAGGTCCCCTACGCCCACCCAGACACTGTTGTCCATCCATTCATACACATTGTCCAGCCAGCGCCCAACCTCCTCAGATGGAATCCAACGTTCATCCGCAATGCAAGCCTCGTGCAGAGTGACTAGTAATTCGGCCAGGCCGTAGAGGAAACCCTTGATATATCGGTTCTCACCGTTATCGAAGGATTGTCTTTTCGTCCGCAGCGGAATGCGGACGGGAGTGAAACCTTGAAAAAGGCCGCTAAGAGCACCGCCGGGCTTGAAAGACATTTGGCTGACGCGTGCGGATAGAAACGAAGCGTCGGGCTGGCTCGATCCCCGCCCGCTTTCCGAAGTTTCAATCGAAATGAGCGTTTCAAGCGGAGCGGCAAGGATCGTTTCGAGTGCAGATGGTAGTTCGTCCGAGGACATCAGACGCCTTAGATGAAACAGGGCCGTGGGCAGGTCCGGACGCTGCTCCGAAGTTGAGTGCAGTCGAATCCGGCTGACCGCGCCAATCTCGTACACCAGTTGAATATGGTTTTCGGCCACGTCCGCAAGCATCTGCTTGAATTCATTTTCGTATCCGATCTTCGCGCTCACGACTTCGACCGCGAGACGATGGCGCGAATCCAGAATGCTCAGGTCCACGACCCCCGCATACCCTTTGGCGTTAAAAAACGCGCTTACGAGAGTGCGCCTGCCGCTCGTGTCCTGTTTCCACAGACGTGGCGAGAGGATTTGGACATGCGGGGCAAGGCCAGAGTTGACGAAAGGCCAGTGGCGAATACCAGACCGGTCCCGAATCCGAAGCGCCTCGGACAGACTGTAAGGGACTGAAATAATGATTTCGTAGTTGGTTTCTTCCAGAAGCCGTACCGGCTCGAACAAACCGTCTTTGTCCTCGCTGTAAGCTAGGCAAGAAGACTCTTGCCTAGTTGTCTCGATACTACCTCGAACTTCTGCGCCGTTTTTGAAGCCTAACGGCTCTAGCGAGGGAACGTGGGCGGAGTTTGCCACGCTGATTTCAAGAGTCGCATCGTCAGGCCATTGAAAACTAAAGAGGCCGATTCGCAGCATACAGAGACCTAGATAACGAACGTTGTGTGCCCGGTAGCTTCAAGACGAATCAGCATGTCTTTAACTTTAGCTGCGCTGATAGAAAGCTGGACTCCTGAAGCTAACTCCTTCGGTATCTGAACTTTCGTTGAACCTAATGAATATGAAGCTGGCTCGTTCATCAGAAAATCGTGTAGCGCGCGCAAGCTTTCGCCAAGCTGCCGGCGATTGCCATGAATCTTGGGAAGAACCTTTTGGCAAATCGCGCGGTCCAACGCTTCATGCCAGCCCACCGTTTTACCGGTCCGGCTGAAAAGGCCAGGATCGGCATATTCGATATATGTGGCAAGATACGCGCACACTTCATTGATCGTGCGGTACGCAAACCCGAATCCAACCGGTATAAGTAGTCTTTGCAAACCGGCGAGCAGCTTTTCGAGCGCCTCCAAAATGGAGCTCAATTCGGTCTCAAACGGCGTTTCTTTGCTGGCCTCCTTAACAATCGCCGCAGGGTTCTCTCGCTCCCAGAATCCATTGCGTCTTCTCTGAGCACTGCGAATGAGGAGGAGCTGGGCTTTGTCTGCCGGAATCAGTGCATCCGTCTGCGGCACCTCACCACGCAGGTACCCGGTCGGATCGGGAGTCTGCATTTCGATCACGTGGGCGCGGTCCAGGACCTTGGGCGAAAACATGTACGTGGTTTCATCCACGTTCACGGTGCCAATGATGAAGAGATTGTCCGGCAGGGTAAGCCCGAGGTTAGCCGCAACCAGCTCTTGCGCGACATTTTGCTCCAAAGGATGCTCTGGACGTCCTGCAAGCGTCGAGGCGATCAATTTCACGCTCTCGCTATCGAGCAAACTCAGCTTGGATGAAGAGCCCAGCCCCCGGTTTGATTCTAAGAGCGATAGAAACTGGCTGAAGTACCGTTCCACGTGAGAAAGGTTCATCTCATCGAGAACCAAGAAATGGGGCTGGTCTGGACGCCGCAATGCCCGAAGAATCAGCCGAAGCGCAGCCGGCGGTTCCCAGCTTTCATGCGAGGTGCTCGACACGCCGCTTCCTGCCTTTTCGGTGCGTGACGATCCAAAGAAATTACGAAATCCAAGCAGTGGCGTTCCGTCTGTCCAGTCCGCGCCGACCGGAACAAAGGCAACACAATTAGCCGGACGAGACGCATTTGCCGTCGCAGCATACTCCGGCTCCAAAGCGTAATCCAGAGCCCGTGCGATGTCGCGCGCTGTCCGGCTCTTGCCGGTGCCGGAAGGACCGCTGATTAGAATGAATCCCTTGGATGCTAACGCCAGAATCCAGTCCGCAGGCAGAAGTTGAGGCGCACCGAGCGTAGTATCATGTCCTTGGGCGGGTGAAGTAGCTTGCCCTGCAGATCCTGACGTTGGTGATTCGCTGCCGGGCGAAGGCGGCGTGTAGTTGAAAAGCCCAACAAGATTCGGGTGCGCGTTCGACATCTGCGCCCTAAAACCCGGACGCACTGCTTCGAGTGCGTAAAGCAGTGCCCGGATGTTCTGCTGCTTCTCTTCCGTCTTAATTCGCTGTGCAGTCTGGTTGCTGCTTGAGTTGAAGCCGACTACCGGAACGTCGCTAATCCAGAAAAATGCCGCCGGTGCCATTGCCAGCAAATCTTTCTTGTCTACGGAACTCGAAAGGATGACGGAAATCCTCAAACCAATTTGATGGACGTCACTGTATCCAGGGCCACCTGTGAGCGATGTGACAACCGCAAAGGAACGCATTCCCTTCTTCCACTCGGTTTCAGCCCCTTTGCTGTTATCCGACCCGAACCAGATCAAAACGTAATCACCAGGAGTAAGCTCAGACGGAACCTGCGTGCATGTCACAGTCAAATCAAACGGTTGGTCCGGCGCACGCTTGAGGGCGTCGATACGTTTGATGTCTTCGACGCTGTCTTTCCCGAGTCTGATGATGAAAAAGTTGGGCATTTTCGGAAGCCGGGCGAATTTAAGTTTGTCTCTAAATCAACTTGAGAGGGCGAGTTGGTTTTCGTCTTCTTGAGGGGAGGAGTTCGTTTTCGCCTTCGCCAGACGTTCCAACGCTTCCGCCAACGGACCGAAAAGAGTCCTGCCCTGGCTGCGCACCCTCCTCAAAATGCCCTCCGCTGCATTGGGGCTGAGAAAGTACCGCTCATCTACGGTAGCTTTCTCAATCACGTCAATGAATTTCGAAACTACCGGAACCAACGGACCTGATGCAACCGCAGCGGTCACTGCCAATGTGCCAATGGCGCATCCGCCAGTGCTCCATTTGTAAGTCGTCTCGATTTCAAAGAAAGCGGTCTGTGGATTGTCCAGGTGTATGGTCCTTACATCCGTCCCAGGCGTCACAGGCAGGACCGCTCTAAGCTGTTTTTCTTTGGCCGTACAGTTCGAGCTTCCGTTCCGTGCCGCTGGATTTGTCTTTCTTAACCCTGCCGCGACCCGGCGACCAATCCACTCCACAAGCGGAACACAGACTGCGTTTCCAAGTGCGTGGTAGCGCACGGTATCAACATCATCCGGGGAACGCTTGAACTCCTTCTCGGGAATCGTCCAGCCGGGAGGAAACCCCTGGAGACCTTCGCATTCCATAGGTGTGAGACGGCGTACGCGGTCAAAATACGAGACGTAAGATCGGCTCCAGTCTGTACCCGTATGGCGGCCAGAGGTCGCAGCTAAACAATAAGCTACCTCTGGAACTGAAACTCCCGTGCGGACATCCGAGGTGGGGGTAAGAAAGCCTTTGCGTTCGTCGGTGTAGGCGCAGCCCGGTTCGCTTTCGTATAGCGCGCTAATTGCTAATTCTACGTTGCCTTGCCAAGCGCAAACAAATACGCGCGGCCTCGATTGCGGGCTCCCGAAGTAGCGGGAATTCATCACTCTCCAGGACACCCCGTACCCTAGGTCGGTCAGAGATCGCACGACCGTATGAAAGTCGCAGCCGCGGTGCGAATTTAGAAGCCCCGTTACGTTTTCGATCACGACTACCTTTGGCAGTCTGGCCTCGATCAGGTGCCGAAAGGCGTAAAAGAGCCCGGAACGCGAGCCGCGAAGGCCATCCCGCCCAAGCCAGCCCCTCGCGACCGACAAATCTTGGCACGGAAATCCGCCGCACCAAACGTCAGCATCGGGCAACCCCAGTGGATCAACCTCGGCAACGTCAGCATGATAGATAGCCTTCGGCCAATTCTTCTTAAGAATGCTCGTGCAATAAACATCCTTTTCGCAGTGAAAGGCAGGCACAAATCCCGCCCTCTCGAACCCGAAGTCAAACCCGCCAATTCCCGCGAAAAACGAATTCAGCCGGTGCGGGGTCTCGGGCGACGCCGAGGAGCTGCCGTTTCGGGCTAACGTGTTGATCAGCGGACTACGTGGTGACGCCGAGGCAACGTTGTGCATTCTGCGGAACTCCTTGCTTTCTTAGCTGCAACCGGGTGCGCTTCCTTGAGGTCGCTACGGCCAGTGAAGCCCAAAACAGTATTATACGATTATGTCTCGCAACCTGCCAACCGGCCTCGGCAGCGCAGTTGATTGCTCTGGAGACGATGCGGATGGCGCTGGCTCCCTAGCGAGCTGAGATGGATAGAATATCACCGGATCTCAGAAGCGATAACTTGCGCCGAATTGAGAGCAAGGACACGAAGCCCGAGATCCAGGTTCGGAGCCTCTTCCATCGCTGCGGATTCCGGTTCAGACTCCATCGGACCGATCTATCCGGATGCTCAGACATCGTATTTCCAGTCGAACAGCATCTCTCGACGTCGGTACTCCCGAATAGCGTGGAGTTCCAATGGCAGGCGCCGTTGGACAACGCAAACGGCGTGGGTGTTGCGTATTATCAGATCTTCCGAAATGGTTCCTGGATTGCGAGCACCTCCGCATCTACTTACCTCGACGCAACGGTGGCCCCCGGTACGGCTTACACCTACCAGTTCCAGGCCGTTGACTATCATTGGAACTCGTCTATCACAACGGTAATTGTGACTACGCCTCCGGCGGGCGCGGTCGATCCACGCAGCACCGGCATCCGTCCTACCGGCAATTATTGGGGCGGCGGCGGAGAGCAAATCAATATGCTCTCCGGCAATCTGAATTTCACCACGCCGCTGATCAAGCCGCAAGGCCGCGGCGGCTGGGGTGTCGGCTTCAATTTGAGCTACAACTCGCAGAAC
>JANYCV010000643.1 GCA_025360145.1 Acidobacteriaceae bacterium | reverse complement strand
CCCAGCAACGCGCATTCGGTCCCTTCTAACCCATCACGAGCTCTCACGTTTAACGTGAACGGCAGCAGCCGGAGTTCGAATAACACGCGTATTGACGGCGCAAGTTCGACCAACATTCAACTTCCCTGGATAACGGGATATGTACCGGGCCTCGAATCGATTGAAACGGTTAACGTAGTGACGAACAGCTTCGATGCCGAGCAGGGTCTTGCCGGTGGCGCCGCCATTAACGTGCAAACGAAGAGCGGGACGAATGCACTGCACGGATCGGCATTTGAATATCACACGAATCAAAAGCTGAAAGCGAAACCGTTCTTCCTGCCTGTGGGCGAGCGTAATCCAAAGCTTGTTTATAACCAATTTGGCGGCAGCATCGGCGGACCGATCAAGAAAGACAAACTCTTCTACTTCCTAAGCTACGAGGGCACATTCGATCGGGAGAATGCTTCGCGCTTTGTGACGGTGCCGACGGCTGCCATGCGGGCCGGCGACATGGCGGCTGCCGGACGGCCCATTTATGACCCGGCAACCGGCGATGCGGCCGGATCGAATCGGGTGGCGTTTCCGGGCAACATCATTCCCGCTGCGCGAATTAGCCCCATTGTGAGTAAGATCATCAACCTTACGCCGCTACCTAACCTCGACGGTCTTTCGAATAATTTCTACGCTACCGGCCCCTTCACGTTCGACCGCCGGACTATCGACACCAAGATTAATTACAACGCTTCCCCTAAGCTGTCGATGTTTGGCCGGTTCGGGATGTTGCACTATAGCGATTACGCTCCCCAGGTATTTGGCGACGCCCTTGGGGGACCGCCGATCTCCGCTTTTGGGGGCAACCCCGGCCACGGTCAGGGAAACACTTACAGCCTGACAGCCGCTGCCACCTACGTGCTCACGCCAACCTTCGTGATCGACGCCTATTTTGGATGGACTCAGGCGCAAACCACGTCGGAACAGGCCCGGTTAAATGAAAAAATCGGTACAGATATTCTAGGTATCCCTGGGACAAACGGCATTGGAAAGCTGAAAGGCGGGTGGCCGAGATTCGAAATTGACAACTTCACAACAGTGGGAATCAATGAAGATTTCATGCCCTACTACAAGCGCGATCCGCAGTTTCAGTACGTGGCCAACTTCAACTGGACCAAAGGAACCCACAACGTTCGTTTCGGGATGGATTTCTACCGCCAGCAGATGAACCAGACCCAGGAGCAATTCGTTGGGGGTGCATTCGGAGGCGGCCAGGGTAGCTTCTCATTTACAGGCGGCCCGACCACCACCCGAGGTGGTGCGAGTGCGAATCAGTTCAATAGCTACGCCGCGTTTCTGCTCGGGTTGCCGTCCCGGATAGGGAAACAGGACCTGGTTCCCGACGAATACACCGTACGGGCCTCACTTTACAGTGGTTACATTCAGGACCGATGGAATGTCACGCCGCGGCTAAGTGTTTCTTACGGAGCCCGGTGGGAGTACTTCCCGTTCGCGACACGGGCGGACCGCGGGTTGGAGCGTTACGACTTTAACACCAACAAGATGCTGGTTTGTGGTGTCGGTTCCGTGCCGAAGGACTGCGGCATCCACGTGAGTAAAGCGCTGTTCGTTCCGCGTTTAGGGATCGCCTATCGTCCTACCGATACGCTGGTTATTCGTGCCGGGTACGGCCTCACAAACGATCCTTACGTTGTAGCGGAGCCGATGCGTGCCAATTACCCCGTGCTGATTCCCCTCAATATCGAGGGCGCTAATTCGTTCCAGCCGGCTGGAAGGCTCGCGGATGGAATCCCGCCGATCCCGCATCCCGATTTAGGTAATGGGAACATCAGCATACCCAGCAACATCGCGTTGGCGACTGCTCCGCAAGATATACGTCGCGGCTATGTGCAGTCGTGGAATTTCACGATTCAGAAGCAGTTTGAGCACAACATCACCGTTCAGGCTGGGTATGTGGCGACGCGCCAGATAAGGCAATTTGGATTTATCGACCGCAATGCCGGACAGGTGATCGGTGGCGGACAGGGTGGCAGACCCTTATTCGCTAAGTTCGGAAGAACAGCCGCTACTACCGAGGTGTTCACTCCGGTAGGGAGCAGCCAGTACAATTCCCTTCAGACCAGCGTCGCCCGGCGCTTTGCCCAGGGATTCCAACTTTCCGCCAATTACACTTATTCCAAATCCATCGGGGTCACTGACAACAGCGAGAACAATCCCCGCGTTCAGGCGTTCGCGTACTACGCCCTGAATCGTTCTGTTTTGAATTATGATCGAACGCATAATATTCAGATCACGAATATCTGGGAGCTGCCATTCGGCAAAGGAAAACGGTTTGCACATGGCCGGTTCGCATCCGCCCTGCTTGGCGGATGGCAGATGAACAATATCCTCAGCGTGATGAGTGGAACTCCGTTCTCCGTGACCGCTAGTGGTACATCGCTGGATATGCCGGGCAGCACGCAGCGAGCCGATCAGGTGAAGGCCGGTGCGCAAATCATCGGCGGAAAAGGTCGCGGACAGTCTTACTTCGATCCGCTGGCATTCGTGCCCATCACCGGCGCCCGGTTCGGCAATGCCGGGTTTAATTCCATGCGTGGACCTGGTTCCGCGAACTGGGACTTCGGTCTATTCCGGCAATTCGAAGTAACCGAGCGCTTCAAGATACAGTTCCGCGCCGAGGCTTTCAACGCAAGCAACACCCCCCATTTCTCAAATCCTGGAGCGAATGTTTCCAACCTAACCCTCAATGGCGACGGAAGCGTACGAACTCTAAGTGGTTTTTCCGAAATTACGGGCACGAGCAGCATCGGTCGAGAAGGAATCGACGAGCGGCAATTCAGGTTCGGCATGCGCCTAACCTGGTGATCTCGATAGCGATCAGTCGCTTTTCTTACC
>JANYCV010000642.1 GCA_025360145.1 Acidobacteriaceae bacterium | reverse complement strand
ATGATGATGGAGATGCCTACGATGCCTGCGAACACGATCTTCGAACTCATGTACTGTTCCGTGCGGCCGATGTCGGCGGGCGGGCCACCGGCCTGGCGAAGTTCAGAGATGGCGCGGCCTAATCCGGCGGAGATGCTTCTGCGCATGCGGAACAAGGTGTAGGCCGCGCCTACCAACATGCCTCCGACGGCGATGGGCCGCACGATGTAACGCCAGACGGAATTCGAAACCGCTTCCCATCCGCCTTCGCTTGAGCCCGGCGGGAGGAACGATTGCAGTTGAGGGCCGAGGAAATAGATAAGTAGCGGGACCATGAAGCCCCATGCGAAAACTCCGCCCGCGAAGTTTAGTGCGGCCAGGCTAGGGCCGATGATGTAGCCAACGCCGAAGTAGGCAGGGCTGACGCTGGGCGCCGAGATGAGACTGACTCCGCCGGTACTTAAAGTATTGGCGCTGCCCGCGGGGCCCAGACGCACGGTGGTCTTGCCGAGTTGACCGATGTGCAGCGCGAAGTCGGTATCGAGGGGAAATAGTTTCAGCACGCTGAGGAAGTACATGACCGCGCCGAAGCCCATGTTATAGAACAGAAACTTCGCCGCTTGTGCGCCAGTCTGGCCAGCCTTGTGTATTTCAGCGGCGGCTACGGATTCGGGAAACGGCAGTTCCGGATCTTCCACCATGACACGGCGCATGAGGGAGACGAAGAGCACGCCGAGAATGCCGCCGGTGACCATGAGGACGGTGGATTTCCAGTAGGCTGCGGGCGTATCGAAATCGAGCCATGCTTTCGAGATGACGAATGCGGGAATGGTGAAGATGGCACCGGCGGCGACGGATTCACCAATGGAGCCCGCGGTTCGCGCGAGGTTTTCTTCGAGGATGGTTCCTTTGAAGATGCGCAGTACGGCCATGGCTATGACGGCTGCTGGATAGGTGGCAGCAATCGTCATGCCCGCGCGGAGGCCCAGGTAGGCGTTCGCGAAACCTAGCACGAGACTCAAGAAGAGTCCGAGAAGTACGGCGCGGAAGGTGAACTCGCGCATCTGAACGTTATTTGGAACGAACGGCTTGTGCTTCGTTTCAATCATTAATTGAGTCTCCGGCGGATCTCATGCTAGCACGGCAGGTTTAGCCGGAGACCGGCGCCCTTACGGCGAGCGGGTCGGTTAGCTTTGCCGTAGCAGCCAGCGGACTGCGTTGTGTTGGAGTTTTATGTATTCCGGATTCCAGAGCACGGTGAGCAGGTGACCGGGGGATAAATAGCAGACGCGGCCCTTGCCGTAATCATAAGACCAGCCTGCGGTGGCGGTGGTGCCTTGTTTGTCGTAGTCCAGCCCGTCTTCATTCACGGTTTGCAGGAAGAGGTGCTTGGGGTCCTTGTCGTACTTCATGTAGTGTTGTTCGTCGGTGATGATGAAATCCTTCACGCCCTTCGTAATGGGGTGATTGGGATTGGTCACTTTCACCTTGAAGGTGCGGATGGGCGGGTGACCGGCGTAGGCGGCGCCGAGGACGTGACGGAAGTCCGGATCGGTTAGGCCGACGTGGGTTACGTTATGCAGGAAGAGCGCCGATCCACCGTTCTCGACAAACTGGCGGACTGCCTTACCTTGCTCGGGTTTCATCCAGAAGGCGGGCTTGGCTGCGGTCTTTGGAGTGGGCGGGTCGAAGGTGAGCTTCGGTTTTCCGGTGGCCACCCAGGCGGCGTTGGTGGTTTCATCGGGATAGCCATCGGGCCAGATCATGCCGTCGCGGAGGATGATTAGCAGCTTGTATCCATTCAACGTTTCGGCGTTGAGCTGCTTGGTTTCATCGGTGAAGTCGATGGTGACACCAAGATCCTGGGTGATGGTGCGGTTCAGTCCGGTGCGGGCGTAGTCGGAGTTATGATAGCGATCGCCGATGAGGCCGAAGGCGGTGGCCTTCTGTGCGGCGCGCGCGGCATGGGGCACAAGAGCGGCGCCGGCGAGCGCGGCTAGTGCGGAACGACGGGAAGTGTTCATCGTGGGCGATTGTATCGCAGTTTTGAGGTCGCCGCTTCCACGTATATTTTCAGCGCGTTTTCAGAAACCTGTTTCCGGCCGCCGTCCTTGGCGCCGCCGCCGCAATCCGTGCAACCTTGCAAGTCTAGCGAGTGGGGCGGATTGATGGCGAACACCCCGTACCGGATGGCGCCTGTTTTGCTATCGTGTGCCAGTCCGGCTCATCTTAGGTTCTTCTCCTCGATAAAAGGATTGGTGGCGCAACAGCCGGGGCATGTATACCGCCGGAAGCCAGGAAGCCATGATCGCACAAGCCTTCTCTCCTTGAGGGTTGCTGCTGGCGTTCCGCTGCCGCATTGGATACAGACGTTCAGACTGGCCGCCGTAGGAATATGCGAAGAAATCTCGCCGAAGTAAAAAGCCCAGCCATAGATGCTCGTACGTGTGTGGAGCAAGCAATCCATCCGTCTGGAGGCCCAAGTGTAGAGCAGTAGCGACCATTCAAAGCCACCGCCTAAGAGCAGCAGACGTCGCGGTCTCGGTAATGGAGAATTGCGACGGTTCAGGAATGACAGCGAAGAGCACAGGGTTTTGGTCGCAACATGACCCAAACCGGTAGCACGTTCGATGGCACGGATGACCTCCTCTGGCGAAAAAAACGCATTGACGTGCCCGCCGCCTCGTGCAAGCCAGCGGTATAGGTGATCTGTGAGCGTGGATGCGTCGGGAACCGATACGAACAACGCTCCGCGAGGATGAATAACACGTCCGATTTCCCCCAGTGAACGCTCTAGATTCTCAAAGTGTTCGAGACTATGGTTTGAGATGACTGCTTGGAACACTCCATCAGCAAATGGAAGGTAAGCGGCGTCTCCAAGAACGACAATCTCACCATCAATCCGCGCCGGTGCTTCTAGATCAAAGCGTATTGCCGTGGCCAGAGTAGCGCCGCGCGCAAAACTGCCCTGCGCCGATCCTAGGTCAAGGACAAGAGCACCCGGCGGCAACTCTTTGAGAATTTCATCCATCTTTTTAGCTGATGCACATCATTAGAATACTAACAGCGTCCGCTAAGGATCAGCCGGATACGGAACTGTCAGAATGGAAGCAAAACCGTCAACGTTGAATGATACCTGCCATAGTCTTCGAACATTTTTTCGCCCAGGTTGGTCTCGATATGAAAGCCTTTGGCTTTCGGCTTGGCGTAGAAGTATTTTGGCCACCAGAAAGGTCGTGTCGTCCACTAGCGCTTTCCAAACCTTTCTTGTTGAACTGTTAATGGCGATTCGAGTTCTACGTGTTCGATGTTTGCTGTAATGGGTTTCTCCATACGGGATTTCAGGTTTGTTAGTTTCGACGTCCACAGGGCTGGATCCAGCAATCTTAATGATGGTTATCAAGCACGAGAGTACCGGCCATCCTCAGCAGATTTCCCATTTCGATGCCGT
>JANYCV010000635.1 GCA_025360145.1 Acidobacteriaceae bacterium | reverse complement strand
ACATGGTAGCGGCGATCTGCAAGGCGCAGCCCCGCTGAACGTGAAATTATCCTTGTAAATTATGATAGTATCAGGCGAATCCCGAACCAAAAGGAGCATGCATGCAACAACTTATTTACACCATGCAATTCAAGGGGCACGCCGCGCCGTCGGAAAGTTCCCCCGGGGCGATGAACGTCTTGGCCAAAGCTGCCAGTTGCAGCATCACCACGGTGGTGAGCACGGGTGGACTGACCGGCGGCTTTGACCCTGCCGCGGTGACCGTCGCTGTGTTTGAATCGGAGGTGAAGCTGCTGACGCCGGGCACGTTTACCGAACGCGGCACCATCTCGTTTGGCGACGCCGGACACCGTCTAAACTTCGCCACTGTTGGGGAGGGTTGGATGGGCCAAAGTCCCGACCCGGCGCTGAAACAAGGAACCGTTACCTGGACTGTTGAGAGCGGGCAAGGGCAATTCGACGGCGCCGCCGGCACCATCACTTCTAACTTCACCCTGAACGAAGCCGGCGAGGTGAATGACTACCACCTTGGAATAATCTACTTAAGGTAGATCGGGGGGGGACGGCGATACCCCCAAACACGGGTGGCATCTGTGTCCTGGTTCTGGTACTATTCTTATGAACCCGGTCCTGAAGGGAAATCGGTTCCAGACCGATGGACCTTCAACGGGTAATTCACAGTGCCGGAGCCGTGAAGGTTCAGGCGGGGGATTGCCTTATGAGCAGGTCGCAGATTGGAAGGGTAGTGTTGATTGTCGGAGTGCTGGCGGTCAGTTTTATGCAGACGCCAGTTTCGTTCGCGTTCACCTCGAACCGCGTGCCTCATTGGAGTGACGGCTGTGTGCGTAAGCATTCACAAAAAGAGACGGCAAAAGTACAACGGAAACGGGAAAAGGTTGCCCTTGCCAATGCTCAGGGACGGGAAGTTCCGGTAGCCTTCAAAGGGCACGGGCGCTAGGAGTCTGTCGGAATGAAACTGTTTTCTACCAAGAATCAACAACTCACAGACCATGCAATGTTCGTAAGTGATTAATTCTACTTTCGAGAAAGCTGGGTATGTGCTTTCCTCAGGTAATTACTACGGCAGCAGCCGAGGTAGGGCGGGCCCCCTGGCCGGCGCGGGACGCCTTCGTCCCGCTGCTGGAAGCGGGACGAAGGGCACCAATGCACCAGCCACACGAAACGCTGCCAGACCGTACCCACTTGAGTCAAGCACATACCCAGTTCGAGAAATTCTATCTCCGACAGGCTCCTAAAGTTCAACCGCGTTAGCGGACTAAGTTGTGACGTTGTTTCGCCGCGAATAATACCAATTCTTAGTACTTTCACTTGACAGCGCTACTGCTGCGGTTAGAATTAAACTAAGAGCTTTCCCAAGGACACCGAGCCGTGACCTTCTTCGGAAGAATTAAGGAGAGTTATGCCTGGGCATGAACTGCAAATAGAGCCTTCGGGCCACATTTTGGAAAGCGACATCGCGCGCACGAAGTCCGAGTTCGGGCACATCGCGGACACTATCCGGACGCGCTACTCGGACGAAGATCAGGTAATGCTGCGGGTGCAACAGGTTCAGGCTGCGATTCAGCGGCTGGAATGGGCCTTGGAGCGGGCTCTGGAGACTCCAGGCAGTTGGTTCAACCGCGCCGAGTAGGTCCGACACTTCGCCAGCACCCACGCAGACCCGTTGCGGCTTCAGATACAATAACCTCGTTTACTTTCGGAGAAGCTCATTGCGCATTATCAGACTGATAGCCTTCCCAATTCTGGCGGTTGTCGCCGTTGCCCAGCAATTGCCCGTGCAGGAGCATACTCTCGACAACGGGATGCGGATTCTGCTGCTTCCTAGAAAAGGATCGGCTAATATCGCGGCCGGTTGGGTGGCGCGAGTTGGATCGGTGAATGAACGGCCGGGCATCACCGGCATCTCCCACTTGTTCGAGCACATGATGTTCAAGGGGACCAACGCGGTTGGTACGCGCAATGCCGCCGAAGACGCAAAACTGAATCTGGAACTCGACAAGCTGAAAGGTGAATTGCGGAAGGAGGAGGCGGAACTGGCGCGTCGGCTGCGGCTGGGTGAAATTACCGATGTCAAGGATCCGAAGGTGCGGACGGCGCGGCATCAGGAGCTTTTAGGGCAGTTTGAAATTGTGACTAAGCGCCAGTCTGAGCTGATCGTCAAGAATGAATTTGATCGGCTCTACACCGGCCAAGGCGCCTCCGGCATGAACGCAGGGACCAGTGAAGATTACACGGTCTACTTCATCAATCTGCCCACGAACCGATTGGAACTGTGGTTCTGGATGGAATCCGACCGGCTGTTGAATCCGGTGTTCCGTGAGTTTTACACCGAGCGCGACGTGGTGATGGAAGAACGCCGGATGCGCACCGACAGTACACCGACCGGAAGGTATACGGAACAGTTCAATTCGCTGTTCTGGAAGTCGTCGCCATACGGATGGCCGGTGGTGGGTTGGCCGACCGATATCGACGCCATCAGCCGGGAAGAAGCGAACGCTTATTTCGGGACTTACTATGCCCCGAACAACTTGACGGCGACGCTGGTGGGCGATTTCGATCCCGCGGTGGCAATGGAACTGGCGAAGAAGTATTTTGGCCGGTTGAAACGCGGTACGGTTCCGCCTCCAGCGGTGGTTACCACGGAAACACCGCAGGTGGGCGAACAGCGAATGTCGGCGTCGGCTGAGACTACGCCGGAAGCCTTGATCCGTTTTCATTCGGTGGCCGATGGTCACGTGGATGAACCGGCATTGAACGTATTGGCATCGTTGATGAACGACCGGACGGGACGTTTGTTTAAATCGCTGGTGCTGGAGCAGCAGGTCGCGAACATGGCGTTTGCGCGGCAGGACAGCCGCAAGTACGAAGGCTTCGTGGAATTCCGAGGCATGGCGAAACCGGGGAAGACGCCCGAGGACGTGGAAAAAGGCATTTACAAAGAGCTGGAAAAATTGCAAACGGAACTGGTGCCGGATCGTGAACTCGAAAAGGTGAAGAACAATCTGGCGGCGGCGAATTTCCGGCGCGCTCAATCCGACTTTAATCTGTTGCTCAACATTCTGATCAACGACGCGAGCCGCAGTTGGCGCTCTTTGAACACGGACCCGCCCCTGTTGCAGGCGGTGACTTCGGCCGATATTCAGCGTGTGGCGAAGAAGTATTTGAAACCGGAGAACCGCAACGTTCTGATCCTCTATCGCAAGGGAGCGAATTAGTGAGACGCCTTCTCCTGTTGGTTGCTGTGTGCACTGTGGTGGCTGCTTTGCATGCCGCCGAAATTCCGAGCCATCCCCGGGAGTTGAAGTATCCCGCGCTGAAATACGATCCTCCGCGTGCCGCCGACTACCGGCACAAACTGGCTACGGGCGGGACTGCGTATCTGGTGGAAGATCACGAACTGCCGCTGGTCAACATTAGCGTGCTGGTGCGCACCGGGCGATATCTGGAGCCGGCGGAGAAAGCGGGGCTGACGTCTCTGGTTGGATCGCAGATGCGGGCGGGCGGTACAAAATCGAAACCACCGGCTGTTTTCGATGAAGAGGCGGCGTTTCTGGCTGCGCAAATAAGCGCCGGTATTGGCGATACCGAAGCGCAGGCGCAGGTGAACTGCCTGGTACGAACGGTGGATTCCTGCCTGGCGTTGTTCTTTGACATGCTGCAAAATCCGGGATTCGCGGAAGATCGCTTAAAGCTGGCCAAGAGCCAGGCGCTGCAAGGCATGCAGCGGCGCAACGACGATACGGCCGGGATTGAGGGGCGGGAATTCGCACGCCTGATGCGCGGCCAATTCTTTACCACCGTGCCATCCACGAAGGTGAGCATCGAAGCCATCACCCGCGAAGACCTGATTGCTTTTCATGAGCAGTACTTCTATCCGGCGAACTTCACGTTTGCAATATCCGGCGATTTCAACGGCAAGGAAATGATGGCGAAGCTGGATAAGGCGCTGGCGAAATGGCCGAATCGGCCGGCGCTGGTGAGTTCGGTTCCCAAGCCATCGTTTACTCCTAAGCCGGGCGTGTACCTGGTGGACAAGAAGGACGTGAATCAAGGTAGAGTGCGGATGGGCCATCTGGGTACGACACTCAGCAATCCGGATCATCTGGCGATCGAGGCGATGAATGGAATTTTGGGCGGGGCCGGTTTTACGTCGAGAATCATGTCGCGGGTGCGGTCTGACGAGGGGCTTGCGTATTCAGCCGGATCCGTCTTTCCAAGCGGCCGTTACTACGATGGCGTGTTTTCGGCGATGTTCCAATCGAAGAGTCCTACGGTGGCACAGGCAATTTCCATCGTGATCGAAGAGATCGATCGCATGCGGAAAGAAAAGGTGAAACCGGAAGAGCTGGCGACAGAGATTAATTCTTCCACCGAGCAACTGTCGCGACGGTTTGCGACAGCGAGGCAGAAGGCTGCGCAGTTCGCCGATGACGATTACGAAAAGTTGCCTGAGGATTACTGGCAGAAATATCGCGACCGTCTGCGGGCGCTGACTCCGGAAGAGATGCAAAGAGTGGCGCAGAAGTATCTGCAGCCTGGCAATCTGGTGATTCTGGCGGTGGGCAATGTGGATGCGATGTTGAAGGGCAATCCGGATAAGCCGCAATATCAGTTGACCAAGTTCGGAAACATGGAACGAATTCCGCTGCCCGATCCGTTGACGATGGTTTATCCGAAACCGTAGTATTCCACGCCCGCACAGTATGAACACCCAAATGTTCTGGCGGCGGTGGAGCGCCGTGCTTGTCTCAGGCGTCGCGCTTTACTTTCTTCCGGTGCCCGGGCTGAACCCGGCGCAGCGCCATTTGCTGGCCATCTTTCTGGCGACGATCGTCTCGCTGGTGGCTCAGCCCGTCCCGATGGGGGTTAGTGTTCTTACGGCGATGACGCTGCTGGCGCTTACCGGCACGGTGGCGCCGGCAAAAGTTCTTTCAGGCTTCAGCAACCAGACAACTTGGCTGATTGTGAGTGCGTTTCTGTTTTCCCGCGCCGTGACGCTTACCGGAATTGGAATGCGCATCGCGTATCTGTTCGTGCAGCGGTTCGGCCGCAGTGCGCTGTCGCTTGCCTATTCCATTGTTGCGTCGAATGTGATTCTGGCGCCCTTTATTCCGTCCGACACAGGGCGCGGCGGCGCTATCATTTATCCCATCACGCAGAGCCTGGCGCGAGCGCTTGGGTCGGAACCGGGCGTTACCGGCCGCTCCGGCGCGTTCCTTACTCTGGTGGGCTTTCACAGTAACTACATTGCGTCGGCGCTGTTTCTTACCAGCATGGCGGCCAATCCGATGATTGCCGATTTCGCGGCCAAGATTGCACACGTGGATCTGAACTGGGGCCGTTGGGCGCTGGCAACGCTGGTGCCAGGTCTGCTCTCGCTGACGATTGTGCCGTACATGATCTTTCGATTGCACCCGCCGGAGAGCCGGGACGTCTCCGCCGCTTGTGCGCTGGCCACGCGGGAGCTTGACGCGATGGGCCGGCTTAGCCGCAACGAGCGGTGGCTGGTCCTGGTTCTGCTGAGCGTAATGGCGGGTTGGATTCTGTCTCCCTGGCACGGCATTCCGGGTGCGTTTGTGGCGCTTGCCGGCATCTCCGCGCTGCTGGTGCTGAACGTCTTCACCTGGGCCGATCTGCTTGCTGAGAGTCGAGCCTGGGATGCACTGATGTGGTTTGCGCCGCTGTTGATGATGTCCGATGTATTGAACGAGTCGGGAACGATCAAGGTTCTGTCCGGCGCCGCTTTCGCCGGATTGAACGGCTGGCCGTGGCAAGCCGCGCTCTGCGCGCTGGTGCTGTTGTATCTCTACGTGCACTACGCATTCGCCAGTATGACGGCGCACGTGACCGCGCTGTATCCGGCATTTCTGGGCGCGGCGGTGGCCGCTGGTGCGCCGCCGATGCATGCGGCGCTGGCACTTGCGGTGTTCTCGAATTTGGATGCGGGACTTACGCACTACGGAACAGGATCGGCCCCGATTTTCTTTGGCGCACGGTTTGTTTCGCAGGCCGCGTGGTGGAAGCTGGGGTTTCAAATCTCGCTGGTGAATGTAGTGATCTGGCTGGGAGTGGGTAGCCTTTGGTGGACGCTGATTTTCTAATGCAGCGCAAACTGATTGTCTTGATCGGCTCGCTGGGTGTGCCGGCTTTGCCGCAGACGCCGTCGGAATGGATGAACGATGCTACCTTGCATGCCGCGATGGGCGCGGCCAAGCGCAATGAGTTGCACACGCTGGACTTGCAGGTTTGCGTATGTGCCATTCGATCGCTCAGTCATTTCATAAAGCTAAGCGAGGCATGGAACTGAAAAGCCTGTTCGACGACTTGCGGCTCAAAGAGGTGCGCATCGTCGTTGCCCTCTTTTGTAGAGACGACGCCAGCGCTATGATCGGGACCACTTGGTCCGCAATACACTAGGAGGGCGTCCGTCGCTTTTGCCTGCCCTTGACTCATGAATCGATGCCGGCGGCATTGACGGGTAGTATACTCAGGAGCGCCGGGACTAACGTCTCCGAAGAATATATATGGCTCTCATCTCCAAGTTGTTCAAGGGTGATCGGATTTTCGAGCGATGTCTCGTCAACGATGGTGGACATATTACTCCGGGGTCCAAAGGCTTCCACGTGGCCAAAATTCAGGATGCGTTGATGAAACTGGAAGGAGTGTTTCCGTCGAGGGCCGAACGCGACGTCGCATTCTACGGTCCTACCACCGCCAAAGCCGTGCTGTCGTACAAGACGAAGCGGCGGATCATCAACACCACCTACCAACATGCGCCGGACAACATCGTCGGCAAGATGACGATCAAAGCCATGGATGCCGAGATGGCTGTCTATGAGAGCCGGCAGCGTTTAGTGAAC
>JANYCV010000629.1 GCA_025360145.1 Acidobacteriaceae bacterium | reverse complement strand
CCCGGAAGTAGTGCGGAAGGAATAAAGCGGATATGATAATTCGGGCGAGTAAATAGCCCAGGATCACTTGCAGCAGACCGAAGTTGCCGTTAAACGCGATACCGGGGGTGCCAATTACGGTGAGAGTGCTGGTTTCGGCGGAGACGATAGAGAATCCAATCGCCCACCAGGGGGCGTTCCGGCCACCGAGGAAGTAGTCTTTGAGCGTCGCCTGTTTCGAGCGGAAACGCGATCCTAACCAAGTGATTCCGACCAGATAGAGTAGGATCACAGTGAGATCAAAATATCTCATGAGATAGGGAGTCTAACACAATTGATCCGGGAAGCCGGAAGGAACGGATGAACAAGTTTGTATTCCCAGGAACAAGTTCGCAAGGTGGCGCATCTAACGATCCAGAGGCTAACGCTCAAGGCTATTGCGGGCTGAAGACGATTCCGGTATACTCCGCAAATACGGTACCGACAGATAGTCTGGTGCCGGCGTGGGTTCAGCGAACGGCGGGGCATCACTGTGCCCGGTAGAAATTGTAAATTTATTTTGAGTTTGGGAGGCCAGGAGTGCTGGTGAGAATTTCCAAGATGATGTGTTCGGCCGCGATTGCGGCCGTCTTCTGCGTTTCCATGTGGGGGCAAGCCACCCCGGCGCCGGAGAAAAAAGTAAAAGACCGCGCCGAGTACGATTTGTACGACTCGATCACTAAAGAACAGAACCCCGCCAAGCGCCTGGAGTTCCTGAATACGTGGAAGGAGAAGTACGTCGAAACCGATTACAAGAAGGAACGGCTGCTTTTTTATCTGTCGACCTACGTGCAGTTGAATCAGCCGGCGAAGGTGATTGAGACTGCGAAGCAGATTCTGGAAATCGATCCGAAGGACTTCACCTCTCTCTATTACATTTCGCTATTGAGCGTTACTCAAAACGATTTAAGCGCGGGTGCGCTAAACACCGGCGAAAAGGCTGCGCAGGGGATGCTCGCGAACCTGGATGCGACATTCGCCAAGGAAAAGAAACCGGCCCCGACTAGCGATGCGGATTGGACAAAGGCACGGAACGATATGGAGGCCATCGCCCATAAGACGCTGGGGTGGGTTGGCATCCAGAAAAAGCAGTGGGAAGTAGCCGAGCAAGAGTTCCGCAAGGAACTGGCGCTGAGCCCGACGGACGCGCAGGTTTCTTACTGGTTAGGACAATCCATCGGCGGCCAAAAGAAAATCGAACGGACACCGGAAGCGATCTACTTCTACGCTCGTGCCGCCAGCTACGATGGACCCGGCGCTTTGCCCCCGGACTTTCGCAAGCAGGTTGACGACTATCTTGTTAAGGCATACAAGGGCTACCACGGCGCCATGGACGGCTTAGCGGAAATCAAGGCGCTGGCGAAGACCAACGCAATGCCTCCTGCGGATTTCAAGATCAAGAGCGTGAAAGACGTCGCCGAAGAGGCAGCTAAGAAGGACGAAGAGTTCAAGAAGAACAATCCGCAGTTGGCAATGTGGATGGGAGTGAAGACTGCGCTGGTGGCCGCCGACGGCGCCCAGTATTTTGAGTCCAGCGTGAAAGGCGCAGGGTTGCCGAAACTGCGCGGCAAACTGGTCTCCCAGTCTCCTGCCATTAAGCCGAAGACCCTGGTGCTCGCGATGTCCGACGACACAACTCCGGAAGTCACGTTGGTCCTCAGCGCTCCTATGCCTGGTAAGGCCGATGCGGGAACGGTGATCGAGTTTGAACAGGGTGTGCCGACGGCGTTCACTCAGAATCCGTTCATGGTGACCATGGAAGTGGAGAAGGAAAAGATCGAAGGATGGCCCGCACAGGCGGCACCTGCCCCGGTTCGCCGGCCAGCCGCTTCCAAAGGTGGCGCGAAGAAAAAGAAGTAGTCAGGTTTATCGGTTGGAAGGAAAAAGGCCTGGTATCTCGTGCAGTCAGATACCGGGCCTTTTCATTTGCTTAGTGCGCGGATTCTGGAACGGCTGGGCGCGGACACCATCAACATTCCATCGGATTTAACGGTGCCGCAGGTTGCGTCGATTCGAGCGGCCATTACGAAGCCGATCGACTTCTATGTGGAGGCGCTGGACAATATCGGCGAGTTCCTTCGCTACTATGAGATACCGGAATTGATCCGAGTGGCGGCCCCGATTTATTTGAAGTTTGGGCTGCGAAATTCGCCCGGCGTCTATCCCAGCGGGACGCATTTGGAGAATACCGTGATCGCGTTGAGCAAGGAGCGGGTGCGTCGCGCGCAGATTGCCCGTGGGCGATTATGTCGCCGCTGGGCGCCGAAGACCTCGGAATACCGATTTCCCCGGCCACTGATCCACCACCAAATTGCTGCGGCGGGCGTAGATTGCCTGCAAGCATCTGGCGCGCTATTGCCCGGAAGCGCCCGACGCCCAGACTACTTGGTTAGAACATTTTCAGGATGCTCAGTATGTGCTTCACTTAAGTAATTACTCTGGCAGCAGCTCGGGTGGGGCGGGCCCCCTGGCCGGCGCGGGACGCCTTCGTCCCGCTGCTGGAAGCGGGACGAAGGCGTCAATGCGCCAGCCACACGACACGCTGCGAGACCGTACCCACTTGAGTCAAGCACATACCCAGTTTCAGGATTACTGTCGAGTCCGCTTGCTGGCGCCGGTCAACGTAACGATTCCGAGCCGCGACCCTTAGGGAACGGAGATTCCAATTCAACGCAATACGTTAATTCTGAAAATGCTCTAAAACGTCATAGACGTTGTGTTCACCGATCCAAAACCACAGATATTCGTCCGGCAGTTTCACGGCCAGGCGCGATACTTCAGCGTGACGCGCGCCGACCAGATTTCTTGCCCTTTCCGGTGGCCAAGTTTCTTGAATTGCAATGAAGGGTGTCGCGGGTCGCTTTTCAGCAAGGCGAATTGTTTATCGGCGCTGGCGCGCAAATCGGGCGACAGCGCCCTGTAGTCATCACAAAAATCAGAATTCGCACGATGGATCAAAGCGGCTGTGTTTTTGCGGCTTTGTGGTCGGTCAAGGCGCGCTGAATGCGGTCGTCCATGCGCCCTGCGTCCAAATCGGCACTAAGGCACCCGTCGATAGGCTGAGGCTGGTTGTGTGGGTCAAACCACTGGCGCAATTCTTCACACTCTTGCGGCGTGAGTTTTCTGATCGCCGCTTCGATGTCCTTCACTGTATTCATAGTCATTGCAGCCTTACCTACTCTCGTTCTAGCCCCCTCAGGTTACCTCCTTTTAGCCGTTTGGCCTCATCCTTAAAAGGGAAAGTTTCCAGGCAAAAACTGCCGCCCATGAAATCAAGGCTTGCGGCGTCTCAAAATGGCAGCAGATCTTTCTCATCGCACTCAATGCTCGCGGGACCAACCCCGAGGGCTTCGCCGGCGCCGGTTAAAGGCCCGAATGTGCTTTACGCGAGAGAAGGGCAGGATACTGGAGCCATTTCGTGAAAAATTCTCTGTTCGGAGAAAGATGTAGAAGCTCGAAGCCGTCTCAGCGTGTTGGAGATGGCTT
>JANYCV010000628.1 GCA_025360145.1 Acidobacteriaceae bacterium | reverse complement strand
CGATGAAAATCTCACCGCCGGAACTGACGTTCAACCAGTGGCCTGGGCTCTCCATCGACCCGATGATCCTGCCTGTGGCGACGTCGATCTTCATAATGCGGCCGGCCAGGGTGTCATAGGTGATGTTCTCGATGTTGTCGCGGTGCGTGATGATCCACATCTCATCTTTCGGCGTGATGAAAATGTTTTGCGTGGCGCCAAGGTGCGTCCACTGGCGAAGAAACTTTCCATTGGGATCGAAGATCTGGATGCGATTGTTTTCGCGGTCGCTGACGTAGACGGTACCCTTCGAATCCAACGCAACCGAATGCGGAATGTTGAACTCTCCGGGGCCGGTGCCTCGCTTGCCCCAAGCCTTCAGGAACTTTCCGTCGCTGGTGATCTTTACTACGCGCGAGTTTCCGTAGCCGTCGGAAATGTAGACGTCGCCGGTGGGCGCGAACGCAATGTCGGTGGGGCGGTTGAACGTCTTGTCGTCGGTACCCGCTTTGCCTTTAATTCCTAGCGTGAGTAGGAGCTTTCCATCGCGGGTGAACTTCATCACCTGATGGTCGCCGTTGTCGGTCACCCAGACGTTGTTCTGTTTATCGATGCGCAGTCCGTGCGGATTTCCGAATAGACCCTTGCCCCAGGAACGGAGGTATTTGCCCTTGGCATCGAATACGATGAGCGGATCGGCCTTCGGGCCGCGCTGGAACACGTAGACTTCGCCGGACGGATCGGTGGCAACGGCTGAGACGCGTCCGAATTTCCAGCCGTTCGGCATGGTGTCCGGTTCCTCGCCGAAGCGGATGTTGACTTTGTATTTGAGGAGTCCACCTTCGTGGTGATTCCAGCCTGGTTCGGCGGAAATGGCGAGGGAGGGGAGGAGGAGGAGGAGCCACATGGCTTTTTGGAGCATGGTGCTGATAATATCATTGCCGGTTTGGTTGGGGGAAGGGAAGCGACGGCACCCGGTATTTATTTTGCGAAACAGAGCCAATTGTGGGATCGGGGATTGGGTTTGTTTGTGCAAAATGTGTTTGCGCGGGACATGGGCGTATTTCGGGGAGGCGGGACGAAGGCGTCCCGCGCCGACCAGGGGTCCGCCCTACCTGGCGGGATTGGGTTTGTTTGTGCGAAAGCCCGCTTGTATTCAATTGTCAAAGAGCGTGGCGGCAGAGCCTCTCGCGAGGATGTCCCCTGCTGCGCCGTTGCGCAGAATGGTCACGGTTGGGATTTTGCGAAACAGAGCCAATCCGCGGCCGCGGCCGTGTTACGAAGCACTTACTTCTGGGAATGAGTCTAGCTGGGGGTGGATTGCGGGATTTTGGGTGTTTTTTGGATTGTTTGTGTTTTCTGCTGTTTGCGGGTCAAAAATAGTGCAAAAAACTTGTGATCGTAAATGCTGAAGCTTGCAGGCTACTCTTTACCGGACGCTGTTTTGTCGCTGGCGAGCTTGGCGCGAACGTCTTTTAGGAAACGAAATAGATGATAGGGATCGCTCGGCGAAGGCAGAAAATCAAAGGGCATGTAGAAGGCTTTTGCATCGTCGTCCTTCGCGTGGACGGCGAACGCCTGGATTCCGGCGATGCCAGCGGCTTGCAGCGTGCGCGAGTACGCATCTTGCAGGAGACCGGAGCCAAGGCCCTTGCCCTGCCAACTTGTGGCAACAGCCAAACGCGCCAGCAACATGACGAGGACTGGATGCCGGGCCGGCCTTTTCGTCAGGCGCTCCGGCGCACCGTCGTATTCAACCTGGCCCACCTCACCCCCCTCTTGGATTAACTCCTTCATCGATTCACAACGGTCCGCAATCGCTGCCTCAAGGAATTCTTTTTCAGTGTTCATCGTGATGGTGTAGCGAAGTTAGGGTGTGATAAAGGACATTATCATTCATAAGAAAGGGCTTACGAAAACCCTTTGTCCACAGCTGGAATCCGGCTTATAATAAACGTATAGACGTTTGAGCGCCTATGGACTTAAACGCATAGGTGCAAAATGGAAAAACAAGCCGTTCGATGGAGCCTCAAGGTCTCGAAGGACACCGATCTGAACCTGCGTACATTCCTGGGCTCCCAGGGCATGAAGAAAGGCGATCTCTCGAAATTCGTCGAGGATGCCGTTAACCGGCGCGTGCTTCAGTGCACCGTGCAGGACATCTGGGCGCGCAATGCCGACGCCGACCCCGATGAAATTCAGCGCATCGTTGACGGGGCCGTCAGCGAGGTCCGCGCGGAACGCCGCACCAAGGAAAAGGCTGACAAAGCCTGATGCGGGTGGCCATCGATATCAACATCCTCGTGTCCGCCCTGATCGCCTCGACCGGCCAGCCCGCCGCTGTCATCGAGATGTGGCTGGACGGGAAATTTACGCTGCTAACCTGCGCTACGCACGTCAACGAGCTGCGCTCCACACTGCACAAGCCCAGGATCGCCCATCTGATCGAGCCCCATAGGGCCGGCCGTCTGGTCAACCAAGTCAGGAAGCTTGCCGAGGACATCGATTTCCTGCCGCGCGTGGAGCGCTCTTCCGATCCCGATGACGATTACTTGCTGGCCCTGTCCGAAGCGGGCAATGCCGATTACCTCGTGACGGGCGACAAGAACGGCCTGCTCGATCTCGACACACACAAAGGCACGCGGATTATCTCTGCGCGCGATTTCGCTGCCTTGTTCGCATGAATTACCCGGAGGCCAACTCAACGAAGCCATACGATCTGATTCCGCTGACAGGGCAGCCAGGCCTTGCCCTCCCCGCCCTCTTCGCTCCCGACGCCGGCACGGCCCGGCGCGAGATCGAACTCTTTACAGCCAACATCAGAAATCACCACACGCGCAAAGCCTACGCGAAGGCGGCCGGGGAATTCGCGGTTTGGTGCGATCGCCACGGCATCGAGCATCTGCGCGACATGCAGCCCGTCCACGTTGCGGCCTATATCGAAGAATTGCAGCTCCGGATTGCGGCGTCTTCAGTCAAGCTGCAGCTCGCCGGGATACGGATGTTGTTCGACTGGCTTGTGGTGGGCCAGGTGATGCCGATGAACCCGGCCAGCGCCGTGCACGGTCCGAAGCATTCCGTGAAAAAAGGCAAGACGCCCGTGCTGACGGCCGACGAGGCCCGCGAGCTGCTCGACGCGATCGACACATCGGGCATCGTGGGCCTGCGCGATCGCGCGCTCATTGCGCTCATGACCTTCACCTTCGCGCGCGTGGGCGCTGCGGCCGGCAAGATGCACGCCGGAGACGTCTACGTGCAGGGCCGCCGCACCTGGGTCCGCCTGCACGAGAAAGGCGGCAAACGCCATGAAATGCCGTGCCATCACAAGCTGGAAGCCGATCTGCACAACTACATCGAAGCCCTCCACGCCGCGGCGAAGATACACGGCGCGGCCGTGGACCCGAAAGCGTTGCTATTTTCAACGACCGAAGGCCAATCGGGGACCCTCACCGGCCGCCCGATGAGCCAGCCCGACCTCTACCGTATGATCCGCCGCCGCGCGGCCGACGCCGGCATCCAGACGAAGATCAGTTGCCACACCTTCCGCGCGACCGGCATCACGGAGTATTTGCGCAACGGCGGCAAGCTCGAAGTGGCGCAGCAGATGGCGAACCACGAGAGCGCCCGCACCACCGGCCTTTACGGCCGCCGCAACGACCAGGTTTCGCTCGATGAAGTAGAACGGATCCTGATTGAAAGGCGCTCCAATGAATATCTATATTGATGAAGCCGGGCCGTTCATCCCGCCGCAGGGAACTCGCCGGTATTCTCTGGTGCTCGCCATTGTCGTTGCGAGCGCCACGGAAGCGGAACTGTTCTATCAATTCCTGCACCTGCGCGACAGTTGGCCGCAGCAGGCCATCGAGATCAAAGGAAGCAAGCTCGATGAGGACCAGGCCGGACAGGTGATGGAATTGCTGGCCGCGCACGAGGTCATCGCCGAATATTA
>JANYCV010000541.1 GCA_025360145.1 Acidobacteriaceae bacterium | reverse complement strand
TCTGTTTCCCAGCGATTTCGCGGCTACTTAGAACGCCGCTGGTTCAACCGCCGGATGCGGAAAACCGCACGTCCGGTGGTGTGGGAGGGTGGCGGGGCGAAATCCCCGTCACTCGACCTGATCCAGGGGGCCCGCCCTACCGAGCTGCTGCCGTAGTAATTAACTGAGTGAGGCACATACCCAGTTTCAGAAATTGTATTTGACACCGAACTGCAGCTCCCGCATAGTTCGGGCCGCAGTTACTCTGCCGAAAGTGGCCAATTGCCGCACGTCCGTAGCCGGTGCCAGGTAGTTGGGATGATTCGGAATATTGAACGCCTCGAACCGAAACTCCACACGGTGCTCTTCGCGAATCTGAACCTCTTTCATCAACGAGAAGTCCCACTGCTTAAGCCCCGGCGTAGTAAGTAGATTACGGCCCGTATTGCCGAATCGGTACAGAAGTGCCGGGTCGGTGGCATTGAATGCCGCACTGTTCCAGAATTTATTTGGCGAACGATCGGCGGGGATCGGGCTGATTCCTGTGGCATCCGGCACATTCGGCGTGCCAATCTGCAATGGATCGCCGATCTGGCCCACATTGATAGGCGTTCCGTCTGACAGAGTCAGGATAGTACCGATCTGCCAGCCGCCGAGCAACGTATTCGCTACTCGGTTGTGGGAAAGAAAACGCCGGCCCTTCCCAAACGGAAGCTCATACAACACTGAAGAAACGAAGCGATGCCCATTGTTGAACTGAGATAGGGAATGTTCGCGTCTCAGATTGTAGTTGTCCGTAGCGAATTGGTTCTCACCCGTGTTATTGCGCACGGAGCTGCCTTGGTCCATCGCCTTCGACCAGGTGAAGCCCGCCAGATATGTCAGGCCATTGGAAAAGCGGCGCGTCGCTTTCAGCCCAAGGCCATGGTATGAGGAGTTGCCGTGGTTGTCCAGAGTTTGGATCAAGCCATAAGCCGGGAATGGAGATCGCTGCGAAAGGCTTCTGGCGTCGGTCGGGCCCGTTCGAAGAACCGGCTGGTTCCAGACGCGAAGCAATTCCAGTTTGTGTCCGCCATTTCCAATGTAACCGGCTTCCAGCACAGTGTTGGACCCCAACTGGCGCTGCACATTGAAAATCCACTGCAGCAGATATGGAGTGCGGCGATTCGTGTTATTCGCCAGCGTAAATGTCGGCCCTTGGCAAGGACCGCTCCAATTCGTGCATGTACCGCCTTCGAACTTCCACGGATCGCTCAGGTTCGCATTCGGCCTTTCCGAATCGGCTGTGAATTGAGACCGCCCACCGACATTGCGAGACAGGTCAAAGCGCGCTTCAACGATATCCTGCACGTGAAACATACCGAATCCGGTGCGGACCGTCCAGAGGTCGGAGGGCCGGTATGCCAGGCTGACGCGCGGGGCGAAATCGTTATTATCCCGTTTGACGGTTTCGCGGCCTAACAGGTCATCGCCTGTAGCCTTAGGCACACCATCATTGAAACGGAAGGGCAATCCCTGATGAAAATCTCCTTGGCCGGGCCGGATCATCACAGGCACCTTGGCGCCGGGCACGAGGGCGCCGTTGTACACGCCGGAATCATACACGATTACATTCATGATGCCCCGGTATTTGTCATGGTACGGGGGCGTGTTCTCATAGCGAAGCCCTATCTCGGCCGTGAGTTTGGGTGTGATCTTCCACGTGTCCTGCAAATACAACGAGAACACCGTTGCCCGGAATAGACCGTTCGAGAAAGCGCGTGCCCGCGTTGGAGTGGAGACTTCGCCAAGAAGGTAGTCGGCGAACGGATGCCCTGTCACACCACGGCGGGCCGGATCCTGGGTGGCGATCACATCGAATCCGAAACTGCCTCGAGTAAATGCATTACCCGTCTCGTTGTATCGATCGCGCCGAAGCTCCCCGCCGAAGCGGATTGAATGTTTGCCGCGAATCACAGACATGTTGTCCATCCACTGAAAAATGGACGTGCGGCCCACGAATGGCCCGTTCCCTTGTTCTCCGAATCCGGTGAGACCAAGTCCAAGTCCGATGGAGGGGGTTCCCCAGGACAGTTCCACGGGCGAGTTGAGGCCGTTGATGCCCAGTTCACCCGTCACGTTCCGGACTCCGGCGAAGAATCTCTTCTGGTCGTTATTGAATTGGGTATAGCCGAAGCGAAATTCGTTGACTACCGAAGCGCTGAATGTACGGATATTGCTCAAGAGGACCTGTTTTGCCAGACGCTCCACTGCGCTCCAGGCCTGGCCAGGCAACGCCGCTGGGCTAAGACCGTTTAATTCTGCACTGCTCGTGTGAATCTTTCCTTCCGCCCAGCTTTGCTCCGTAATTTTTCGAGCCTATTGTGTCTCACTTGTGTCGGCACGGAGGGTTGGGGGCTTGGCGTCGATTTGGAGGAAGTCTCTTTTTCGTGGTAGCTTGTTGAGTATCACCTGCCTATGACTGTTCGCTAATGCTCTGCGCGATTGCTGTACGCCACGCCGTCACCAGACGTGTGTGCGTCGCACAGAATTCCCCAGGGTGCCTTCCGTGTAGTTTCTGAAACTTCCAGGAGACTTCCTTTGACACGACAGGAAAAGCGAAATCTGAAAGATATTTCCAAACTGAAAAGACAACGCGAGCGGCAGAAGTTCATCGCCGCCGCGGCAGGAGCGAAGCCGGAACCTCCGCCGCGTGTGCGGCTGGATACTAGAACAGCGGACTGGGATGAAGAGGACCCGGTGGTATCCGAATTGCGACGGGCAGTACCGGCGCAGCGTCCCGCGGTCGCCGCGGAAGCGATCGCCACGGAAGAAGGTCTGGTGACAGCGATTGGGAAAGGCGTTTGCCGCGTGCAGACGGACGGCGCGACGTTGAGGTGCCGGTCGCTGCCGGGGCTGGCTGTCGGAGACAGGGTGCGATTCGCGTTGGGGGCGGTGCAGGAGATTCTGCCTCGGCGGACTACACTTTCCAGGCCAGACCCGCACAATCCCAAACTTGAGCGTGTGATGGCTGTCAACGTGGACGTAGTGGTGAATGTGGTTTCCGTATCGTCGCCACCGCTGCGGCCCGGGTTGATTGACCGCTATCTGGTGGCCATTCAGCGCGGCGGCGCGAAACCGTTGATCTGCGTGAATAAGATCGATCTATTGCAGGACGAGCGGGAATTGGAGGCACTGGATGTCTATCGAACCATCGGCGTTCCGGTGGTGCTTTGTTCGGCTGCTACCGGCGCGGGTGTATCTGAATTAATGGACGCGCTGTCGGGGCTGACTTGCGTGTTTACCGGCCACAGCGGCGTGGGGAAATCGTCGGTATTGAATGCGATCTGTCCGTCGTTGGCATTAGCGACTCATCAGGTGAGCGCCGCGAACAATAAGGGGCAGCATACCACCAGGTCGTCTTCGCTTCATATTCTGGCGAATGGCACAAAGGTGATCGATACGCCGGGCATCCGTCAATTTGGGCTGTGGGAGATTGGCGCGGAAGAACTGCGCTGGTACTTCAATGAATTCGGCCAATTTTCGCACGGCTGCCCTTATGCCAATTGCACGCACACGCATGAGCCCGGCTGTGAAGTGAAAGAGGCCGTGCGGCGCGGCGACATTCCGAAGGCGCGGTTCGATGCGTATCTTCGAATCCTGCAATCGCTCTTAGAATAGGATGGAAGACTTATGAGACTTGTCATTTGCTCACTCATTCTGAGCCTTGCTCCGCTGTATGGGCAAGAGGCGGGAGCGGCGAAACCGAATCCCGCTTTTGTGGAAGTGCAGGACACGCCGGGCTTGCCTCGCGTCCTGTTAATCGGCGATTCCATATCGATTGGCTATACGCTGCCGGTGCGGGCGCTGCTGGACGGAAAGGCGAACGTGCATCGCATTTTGACCAACGGCGGCCCAAGTCTGAATGGATTGCAGAATTTGCGCGATTGGTTGGGGGCCGGGAAATGGGACGTGATCCACTTTAACTGGGGATTGCACGATCTAAAGATCATGCCGGGCGGACGGCATCAGGCGGAAATCGATGAGTATGAGACGAATCTGAACGAACTGGTGAAGCAGTTGAAAGCTACCGGGGCGAAGTTGATTTGGGCGAGCACGACACCGGTGCCGGAGGGCAAGCTTGATCCGCCGCGAAACGCTTCCGACGTGCCTGTGTACAACGCGGTGGCCAAGAAGATTATGGATCTAAACGGGATACCGATGGACGATTTATATTCGTTCGTGGCGCCGCGCGCAAGCGAGATTCAACTGAAAGAGAATGTCCACTACACACTATCCGGATATGAGGCTTTGGCTTCGCAGGTAGCCGAGGCGCTGCGGAAATCACTGCCGAATTAAAACTTCACCTTGTGCCCGCGTTCCCGGATCGATGTGCCGAAGGACTTGCCCATGATGTTGACGCCTTCGGTTACGTTGCCGTTCACCTTGACGCGGCTCCCTTTACCGGGAATGCCGCGGCCGGAAACGACGAAGATTTTCCCGGTTCCGTCGTCCACCTGATAGACGCCGGCATTGAGTGCGCCGATCACGTTGGTGACGGTGCCTTCGACGCGAACCTCGCGATTACGGTAGCGGTGCGGGTCGGCCAGGATACGGTTGATACTGGTTGTCGCGCAGCCGGAAAGTGCCGCCATGGACAACAGAATCGCAGAGCAAATCCACTTTGTGTTCGTCACGTACCAATGGACGCTTCCACCGCTATTTCGATTACAAAATATTCGCTCCGGAAGCCACGCGGGAGACGGCTCCGGTGAGTTTTCTGTATGAAAGTTTCTCCATGTTGTCGAACGGGATCCACTCGCCGTCCCGCCAACTGGAGTAATACCAGCGTGCGAGCAGTGCGAGGTGTTCCTGGCGCTCCCGGCCGTCCACTTTATTCACGCTGAGAGATCCCGCAACTTCGCGCAAGCGATGATCGAGGGAAACGGATTTGCCGGCCGTTGCGCCCACCTGGAAATCTTCCGGGCACTGCCAGCATCCGGCGATGATGAACCACAGCTTTACGTTGGCGGGAGTGGCGGATGCGGTTACGGCGACTCCGTTGAGGCGGTCGATGTCGAAGGCCAGCGTATCGCGAAGCTTCAGGACCTGTTCGATACGGTCCACGCGCTTGTGCTGCCGCGCGGCCGCCTCGAAGTCCATTTCCGCACTCAGGCGGTCGCGGGCGGCTTCGGTAGTATGAAGCAAATGCCGGCCATTGCTTGACAGAAACTCCGCGACCCTGGCCGCTTCGCTGGCGTATTCGGCAACGCCCACCACTTCCTGGCACGGCCGCAGGCACATGCTCATTTCGCCGTAGATGCAGCCGGGATGATCGGGGCGCGGTTGCAGGTCTTCCTGGCAACGGCGGAGCTGAAACAGATCGAGGAAGCCATGTTCAAACTCTTCCGCGGCGGCTCTGGATTTGAACGGACCGTAATATTGCGAGGGCTCCCGGCCGATACGCGCGGTGACTTGCGTGCGCGGAAACTGGTTCGATTGGATCAACTTGATGTACGACGGCATCCGCAGTTTCAGAAACTGGATGTAGTCCGTCGTGAGATGGCGGCGCGCCAGTTCGTACAGCACCAGATTGCCCTCCAGCCGGGATGCGACGCGCCAGTAATCCACTCGCGTGGCTACGCCGTGAAGGTTCAACATGCGCGACGGCTGCGCTGCCATCCGCAGCAACCGCTTCAAGCGGCGTGAGAGCACATTCGTCTTGCCGAGATAGGGGGCGCCTTCCGCCGGCCAAATGGCAAAGACCGCAGGGCCTTTCGGCAGGTCCGCGAGGGCTGTTTCCAGTTCGACTATCGTGAGATCGATGACCTCGGGAATCCCAGCGAACACCTACCGCTCCTGTTCAAACATGCGGAGAAAGTCTTGTTTCGGGACTGGCGGAATGGAGGCGACGGCGAGATTCTCTTTGACATGCGCGGCACTGCTCATGCCGACCAGCGCCACGGAAACGCCCGGCGCTGATCGCGCGAACTGTAATGCGCGTTGGGCATCGGTTTTAAAGCCGGGGAGCGACTGCGCCACTTCGTCCGGGAGATTCCGCGCGAGCCGGGCTTGCAGTAGAGAGGCGCTGGCGATGACCGAGATGCCCAGGTGCGCAGCGGCTTCGAGGATAGTTGCCGGCTTGCCGTCCATCGTCTGGTTCCGTTGCGCAATTGCTTCGCCCATGGACAGATTCAGAGGCAACTGGATGAAGCGGAAGCGATGACCTGCGCCGCCCACAGCCCGGGCAATCTCCTCCATCCGCACGAGGACGAGTCCCTCTGAATGTCCGGCGGGCTTTCGGAAACCGTCCCATGTGGCCGCGCCATAGAACTGTATTTTCCCGTCGGCTGCTTTCTGTTCCAACAGTTCAAACGCTGAATGAATGCGGGCATCAAAATCGCTCCGCGGGATCGCCTTCAATTGGGTTTCCGGATTATGAAGATAGAAGACATCGATGGTTTCAAGGCCGAGGTTGACGCGGCTCCGCTCCAGTTGATCGGAAAGAAAGCCTGGGGAGAGGCAATGCATTCGTCCTACAACCTCGGCCGGGTTTAGGGCGGGCATTGCGCCAGGTACCAGGTAGCCGGCTTTGGTACACACAACAAATTCAGTGCGGCGCAATGCACCGGCGGCGACTAGCCCGGCGATCGCTTTCCCGATGGACAACTCCGATTTCTGATTCCGGTAATTGAGTGAAGTATCGATAAAGTTGATGCCGCCTCGTATCGCGGCAGCCGTTGCTTCGGTGTAACCGCGATCTGTCTTGTCATCGAGATCCCCCAGATAGGAACCGATGCCTATGGAAGATACTGCAAGGCCTTGCGCGTGCCTGTAGAATCCGGCGGCCCGCTGTTCGGCGAAACAATTTGCGAACCCGGCGGTGGCATCCGGTTCGGCGTGTCCAGGCAGCATGCTTGAATTGTACCGTTGCAATCCGGGTTCTATTCTTCAGGCACAAAATTGGGGCTTGACAAGAGTGCGAGCTTGCTTAAAATGGGGGGAGTTCAGTTTTATGGACAACAATTGCAACCATAGCAAAACCGAAGTGCTGGCGCGTCGTGAGGGCGTCGACTACGTCTGCTGCCTGGGATGCGGACAGATCTTTGAAGCGGAAGATCTGGAGCAGGTCACAGTGTACGACGAAGACTGAAAGCTCCCGCCAATCCGCGGGCAGCGTATGAGATTCTAGAACCTGATGGTGCCCCGCCGTGTCCGCAAAGTTCCCAAGGATCCGCTCCGAATTGTCGCGATAGGCGGCGGCACAGGTCTCTCCGCGCTGCTGCACGGTCTGAAGCATCACACCGGCCCGGGTGGGGTCGATCTGGATATCACAGCGGTGGTGACGGTGACGGACGACGGCGGCAGTTCCGGCCGTCTGCGGCGCGACTTCGCTGTGCTGCCGCCCGGCGATATACGCAACTGCATGGTGGCAATGTCTGAGGATGAGGCGCTGCTATCGAAACTGTTTCAATACCGGTTTTCCAGCGGCCGCGGGTTGAAGGGACACAGTTTCGGCAACCTGTTTCTGACGGCGCTGACGGATCTGACCGGAGATTTTGCGAAGGCGGTGCAATTGTCCTCGGAAGTGCTGGCGAGTTGCGGACGGATCTATCCCTCTACCGCCGCGAACGTAGTGCTGGAAGCGGTGCTGGCGGATGGGCGGGTGGTTTCCGGCGAGAGCCGGATCAGCAAGAGCAAAGTGCCGATTCAACGGATTCGAACGATGCCGCTGGACTGCGAGCCGATAGGCGAAACTTTGGCTGCGATTGAAAGCGCCGATCTGATCACGCTGGGGCCAGGGTCGCTATTCACCAGTGTGATACCGAATCTGCTGGTGAAAGGCATTCCGGAGGCGATTGAGCACTCGCAGGCCATCAAGGCATACTTCGTGAATCTGATGTGGCAGCCAGGCGAGACGATGAATTTCCGCGCCTCCGATCATGTGGCCGCGATCCACGCGCACGCCGGCAGGCCAATTTTGGACTACGCCATGGTGAATACGCGGCCGATTACGGCACCGCTCAAACGGAGATATGCGACGCAGAACGCGCAGCCGGTGGAAAATGACGTAGAGCGGCTGGCTGAATTAGGCGTGAAGGCGGTGGGCCAGAAATTGGCTTGCGAAGGCGAGAAGGTGCGGCATGATTCGGCTGCGATTGCGGAGATCGCGATCCGGCTTGCGGGAGAAGGGCGGCGGCGGAAGCTGCGGTTGAATGGTTAGTCATCGAATGGAAACAAATCTCAGTGTTGTAATTCTGGCCGCCGGCCTGGGCACGCGGATGAAATCGCGGAAAGCGAAAGTTCTGCATCATGCAGGGGGCCTTGCCTTGGTGGAGCATGTGGTGAATTCGGCGCTGGCGATCACCTCTCCCGATCGCGTAGTTGTCGTGGTGGGACACCAGGCCGAACAGGTGCAAGCGACGCTGGCAGCCACTGGCGTGCGCTTGGCACTGCAAGCGGAGCAGAGAGGAACCGGCGATGCACTGGCCGTTTGCCGGGACGTGACGCCCGATCGGGAAGGATTGCTGATCGTGCTGTATGGAGACTGTCCGCTGCTGTCGGTGGACACCTTGCACACGCTGGTCGATCACCATCGCAACTCACGGGCAGCCGCCACGGTGATCACTACGATGCTGGACGATCCAACTGGATATGGCCGCGCGATCGTGAATGATTCCGGGCACGTGGAAGCAATCGTCGAGCACAAGGTGGCGACCGGAGAGCAGAGACGGGTACGCCAGATCAACTCCGGAATTTATTGCTTCGATGCAGCGCTGCTATGGAAGCACCTTTCCGGGATAGAACCCAACCCGGTGTCGAAGGAATACTACCTCACCGACATTGTCGAGATATTGAATCGCGCCGGGCACAAAGTGAGCGCGCTGCTCCATGCCGATTCGAATGAGTTGATGGGCATCAATACGCGCATTGAACTGGCCATCGTGGATCGGATCTTCCGCGAGCGGAAAGTGCGGCAACTGATGCTGGATGGCGTGACGATTGAGAAACCAGAGACGGTGATCGTCGATTTGCCCGTCGAGGCCGGTATGGATTCCGTGATCGAACCGTTCGTTCAATTGCTGGGGAACACCAGTATTGGGGAGAATTGCCGCATAGGCGCCGGTTCCATTATTCGGGATTCCCGGCTTGGCGACGGCGTGGAGATTGCGCCGTACACGCTGATTCAGGCCTCCACCA
>JANYCV010000538.1 GCA_025360145.1 Acidobacteriaceae bacterium | reverse complement strand
ATCTCTAGGGTTCTGTTGGTTTCTCTCGGCGCTTGGAGTGTACATGCGGGACTTGGGCCAGATCATCGGCTTTCTGATTATGCTGTTGTTCTACATGACGCCGATCTGTTATGCCGAAAATGCACTGCCTGCCGGAGCGGCGGCCATCCTGACCAAAAATCCGATCTTCACTCTGGTTCACGGCTACCGGTCGATCTTCCTCGAAGGCCGCGCCCCGGAATTCCACTCGATGTGGAAGCTCTGGCTGCTCTCGGCGGCCGTTTGCATTGCCGGCCACGCGTGGTTCTACAAATTGCGAAAGAGCTTTGCGGACGTCGTGTGAGGCGTCCCTACCCGGTATAATGGTTTTTTGGATCTCGAAAAAACACTGCTCCATAAAGTGGGCGAAGCCGTCGCCCGCTTTAAGATGATTCGCGAAGGCGACCGCGTTGCCGTTGGCCTGTCCGGCGGAAAAGACTCAGTTACTTTGCTGGAAGCACTCCTCCTGCTGCAAAAGCGCGCCCCGATCCACTTCACCGTTTGCGCCTTCACCGTCGAGCAGGGGAAATTTCTGCGCCCCATCGCACCATTCGGCGAATACCTGAAAAGCCGCGGCGTCGATTGGACCTACAAAACGGATGCACCCTCCCTCCGCCTCATCGACGAGGTGCCCGATCACGGCTGCGACATGTGCAGCCGCTTCCGCCGCCGCGCGGTGTACGAAATCGCCCGGGGACTCGGCGCCAACGTGATAGCCTTCGGCCACACCGCCGATGACTTCTGCGAATCGTTCCTCCGGAATGCGATGTTTACCGGCCGCATCAGTGCCCTGCCCGCGGTAACCTACTCCCGGAAGAAGGACTTCCGGCTAATCCGCCCCTTGGTCTATGTGAATGAACAAATCACGACGGAGTACGCTGCTTCGCTCGGTGCCCCCGTAATCCCGTGCGGTTGCTCTCAGAAGACCGGCACGGTCCGCCGAACCCTGCGTGATATTTTTAAGGATCTCGAGAAAGAGCATCCGCATATACAAACAAGCATTCTGTCGGCGTTGGGAAACATTCAACCGCAGCGATTGCTCGACACGCGTTACCTGGACTTGGAAGCCGGCGAGGAACAGGAGTCGTCCAGCGAACTGTTCCCGGTTTTAACGGCGGCGTTAACCGAATCGTAACAATAATAAGGTTGACCTCCGCCCGCGCTGGTTGCGAAAATAGAATGCTTCCCTTTGTAGTCTGATCCTATGTTGTCAACACCGGAGGATATATGAATTTCCTGCCTAAGGAAGAAAAGTTTTATGACTTCTTTCTGAGCCAGGTCAAGTTGATTTCAGAAGCTGCTGCGCTGTTGCTCGACGGCGCGAAAACCGGCAATTCGCAACTCGCCCAAGCAGCTCTGAGAATTAAGGTCCTGGAACAAAAGGGCGACGATATCATCCACGAAATTTACACGCGGCTGAATCAGACCTTTATTACCCCGCTCGATCCGGAAGATTTGCATTCCCTCTCGTCTCACCTCGACGATGTGCTGGATGGCATTGAAGACGCGGCCCATCGAATGGTGGCCTACCACGTGGATCCGATTCCGCCGCGGGTAGTGGAGGTCTGCTATCACATTCTCGCCTGCGCCAAGGCGCTTGAGGCCGCATTCATCGCTCTCAATAAAAATGAAAAACTGATTGAGCATTGTATCGAGATCAACCGGCTGGAAGACTTCGTCGACCACCTGGTGCGCAGCGCGGTTCAGGACTTGTTTGAGAACGAGAAAGATCCCATTCAGATCATGAAGCTGAAGGAAATCTACGAACTTCTGGAGCAGACGACCGATTACTGCGAGGATGTCGCGGACGCTCTGCAAAACGTCGTAGTCAAGAATAGCTAGCCGCGACCCTTCATGGACTCGACGCTTATCCTCGCAGCGAGCATCATCCTGGTCGCTCTCATCTTCGATTACATCAATGGCTTTCACGACGCTGCGAATTCCGTCGCCACCATCGTCGCAACCAGGGTCCTGACGCCGGGCCAAGCAGTCATTTGGGCCGCCTTCTTCAACTTCGTGGCGGCCTTCCTATTTGGCACGGGCGTGGCAAAGACGATGGGCAAGGGGATGATCGATCTCGCCTTCGTGACGCCGTATGTGATTTTGGGCGGACTAACCGGCGCCATCGTCTGGGATTTAATCACCTGGTGGTTTGGCCTTCCCACAAGTTCGTCTCACGCGTTGATTGGCGGTTACGCCGGCGCGGCGATGGCGAAGGTTGCCATGGTGCGCGGGGTTAGCCACAGCTTCGACGCGCTTGTCATTAACGGGTGGAAAGGCTGGCCGGAGACACTCGCCTATCTGGTTTTTGCACCGTTCCTAGGCATGGCTCTGGCCTACGCCATGATGATAGCCATCTACTGGTTTTTCCGCAAATCTACTCCCGTCAAGATGGACGGCTACTTTCGCAAATTGCAGCTTTTCTCCGCTGCCGTTTTCAGTCTGGCACACGGCTCAAACGATGCGCAGAAGACGATGGGTATTGTCACGGGCGTATTGGTGTCCTCCGGATACCTTGCCACATTTGAGGTCCCGATCTGGGTTATCCTTTCCGCCCACGCCGCCATCGCATTGGGAACCTTGAGCGGCGGCTGGCGGATCATTCGCACCATGGGCGGCCGTCTCACCCGGCTAAAACCGCGAGGCGGATTCTGCGCGGAGGCCGCTGCCGCCATTTCCATTCTGTTTGCCACCTATACCGGAACGCCGGTATCGACAACGCACGTCATCGCCGGCGCCATCGTCGGCGTGGGATCCATTCAGCGCATGAAAGCGGTGCGATGGGGACTTGCCACCACCATCGTATGGGCATGGATTCTGACCATCCCCGCCGCAGCCGCGGTGGGAGCGCTTTCCATGGTGGCGCTTCGGCTCATCACCGACAAAATTTAAGCCGGGTTCCAACCGTTATATACTTCCACCATGAATCGTCGAGATTTTGGAAAGACAATCCTCACCACCGCGGCTACTGCCGCCGCAGTGAGCGCAGCAACTTCTCCGTGGCCTTCCGAGAGAGGGGCGACAACGAAGAGACCGTGGCCTCCCGGCGTCAAGATTTCGGTTCAGATTTCCGGAGACCCGCCGGACGATGAGCTCCAGTTCGTCCAGCAGCTCGGTTGCACGTACGTGAATATTCCCGGTGACGCGAAGACGGCGTCGGCCGAAAATTACATCCGCCTGAAAAACCGCGCGGAGTCGTTCGGACTTCGTGTCTGGAACATCGGCAATGCCAGCGTGCACAACATGGAAGAGGTGACACTGAATCTTCCGGGCCGCGATAAAAAAGTGGAGGAATACAAGCAGTTCCTGCGCAATCTGGGCAAGGCCGGCATCCGTTATACCACCTACGCACACATGGGCAACGGAATCTGGAGCTCGGATCCGGGAGTAACCCGCGGCGGATCTCGCGCCCGTACCTTCGACATCGCAACCGCGAAGGGATACTGGAACGGCAAGGTGTTCACAAGCCCTCTGTCGCATGGCCGCGTCTACAGCGAAAAGGAGATCTGGGACAACTACGAATACTTCATCAAACAGGTGGTTCCAGTAGCCGAGGAGAACGGAGTGTTCATCGGCATCCATCCCGATGACCCGCCAGTCCCGATGCTGGCCGGCGTGCCCCGCTGCATCTTTGGCAGTTTTGAAGGTTACAAGCGCGCCATGGAGATTGCCAATAGCCCCAACGTCGGCGTGTGCCTTTGCTGCGGCACGTGGATGGAAGGCGGTGAATCGATGGGTGCGAATGTCGTCGATGCCATCAAGTACTTCGGCAAGGCCGGCAAGTTGTGGAAGATCCATTTCCGCAATGTCAGCTCGCCTATTCCAGCGTTTACGGAAACGTTCGTAGACAACGGCTACACGGACATGTGGAAGGTGATGCGCGCGCTCCGCGAAGTAGAATTCGACGGAGTTGCCATCGGCGATCATTTCCCGGCGATGGTGGGCGGCAAAAATGTTGCGATCGCGTACACGGTGGGATACATGAAGGCGCTGCTCAGCCGCGCCAACGCAGAATTCGCCTGATAGCCTCAACGAGGAAGAAGCCGGCGCGAGGCTGCTCTTCGCAATAGTGAAGACCAGCCTCACGCCGGGCTACTTGTAGATCGGGTTCAGTATTCTATCGATGTATTCGCGGTTCACTTTCGCGCTCTCCAGCGGAGAGATGCGCGCATTGTCCAGGTCGATGGTGATCCAGCCTTTGTAATTCACGCTCTTCAGAATCCGGTGCAGCGACGGGAAGTCGATTACTCCGCGGCCCAGTTCAATCACGTTGTCCATGTAGTTTTTGAGGCTGCGGTTATAGGCGCGGATGTCTTTGTAGTGCATGTAGACGATGCGGTGTTTGTACTTTTCAAACATCGCTACCGGATCGCCGCCGCCCATCCAAACCTGCGCCGTATCGGGTGCGAGGTTGAAGTACTGAGGATCGGTCATCTCCATCAGCAGGTCGATCTGCCGCGGATTTTCAATCAGCCCGCCGACGTGGGGATGAACCGCCGTCTTGATGCGATAGTCGTTCCAGGCAATCTTGCCGATCGCATTCCACGTCGCCGCCGTGTTGGCGATGGCCTCGCGTTCGTTCTCCACATTCGGAGGCGGCGGACCATAGATCAGCCGGTCGCTGCCGAATCGCTTCAGGTAACCGAGGAAGCGGCGGCAGTCCTTCAGCAGACGGCCGCGCTCGGATACAAGATGAAACTGATCGCCCCAATAGATGGTGGATACACGCAGCTTGTACTTGGGCAGAAGCTGTTCGAGTTCGCTCATGTTCTCGTCGTTGACCGCAAGGTTGCGCGTGGTGAACGGCTCCACTCCGTTGAAGCCGGCGGCGGCGGCATCGGGCACAATTTCAGACCAGTGCAGGTTCCGGTCGCCGGCCTTCACGCTCCAGGTAACGGCGCCTAGTCCCCACTGAATGTTTGGCTGCGCCGCCATCGCCAAAGGCGCCGCAGCCGCTAACATCACTTGACGCCTCGTAAATCGCAGATCGTTTTCCATCGCTCACCGTTATACATCGAATGACGCTACTTGCGTTAACACCATGAAATGCGATTGGATGGAAGCCATGCAATCAACTCAAAATCAATGGATCAGATTCGCGCTAACCGGACTGCTGGGGCTTACGCTGATCTCTTCGATGCCGGCCGCAAGCAAGCCAGGCAAGTACACCTTCTACGTCGGCACCTATACCAGGGGTGACAGTAAGGGCGTCTACTCGTATCGCTTCGACACGAAGACAGGGGAGATCGAGAGGATCGGACTCGCCGGTGAAGTGGTGAACCCCTCCTGGGTTACGCTTCACCCGAACGGCAAGTTCCTGTACGCGGTAAGCGAGCTTGGCAACGACGGCAAGTCGCAGGGCAAAGTCACGGCCTTCTCGATTGACCCGGCTACCGGAGGTCTCACAATGCTGAACAGCGTCGCTTCCGGCGGCGGCGGTGCGTGCCACATCGTGGTCGATAAGACGGGCAAGTCGCTGATGGTAGCCAACTACGGAACCGGCAGCGCAGCGGCGTTCGGCATTCAGCCGGATGGACGCTTGGTGGAACCGCCGTCGGTGGTGCAGCACAGCGGATCTAGCGTCGACAAGGCGCGCCAACGCGGACCTCACGCGCATGCCGTCGTGCTCTCAGCCGACAACCGGTTCCTGTTCGTTCCGGATCTTGGCCTGGATCAAATCATGAGCTATCGCCTCGATCCAACGAAACCTTTGCTCACCGCGAACGATCCACCTTTCGCCAAAGTGGCGGCAGGCTCCGGGCCGAGGCACTTCGCATTCCATCCGAAGAGCACGTTCGCGTACGGTCTGAACGAGATGAAATCCAGCGTGACCGCATTCCAGTACGATGCGAAACGCGGTGCGTTAACGGAGTTGCAGACGATTTCTACGCTGCCGAAGGACTTCACTGGTGAAGACAACTCAGCCGAGATCGAAGTGGATGCCAAAGGCCGGTACGTCTATGCCTCGAACCGCGGGCACGACAGCATCACGGTGTTCGCCATCGGCAAGGACGGCAAGCTAGCCGTGGTGCAGAACATCCTCACCAAAGGCAAGGCGCCGCGCAGTTTCAGGATCGACCCGACTGGCGCGTATCTGCTTGCCGCCAATCAGAACACCTCGAACATCGTCGTCTTCCGCATCGACCCCAAGAGCGGCCAACTTACCGACACCGGAAAGGCGATCGATGTACCGTTTCCGGTTTGCATTCAATTTCAGGCCTCCCGTGTCGCGGCAAAGTAGAAATGTCCTAACTGTGTACGTGCTTGACTCAAGTAATTACTAAGGCAGCAGTAGCCCAGGTAGGGCGGGCCCCCTGGATCAGGTCGAGTGACGGGGATTTCGCCCCGCCACCCTCCCACACCACCGGACGTGCGGTTTTCCGCATCCGGCGGTTGAACCAGCGGCGTTCTAAGTAGCCGCGAAATCGCTGGGAAACAGA
>JANYCV010000535.1 GCA_025360145.1 Acidobacteriaceae bacterium | reverse complement strand
CATGTCTTCCAGGGGAAACTTAGGCGTGCGGTCCGCATACAGCAGTCCATTGGCTTCCTGGTAAGTATCCGAAAACTGCGTGTAGCAGAATCCACCCAGGGATGGCAACACGCGGACGACATTGAGAAGGCTGGTGTACTTTTCGGCGAACTGCGAAGCGCTGTCGGATCGCGTATAGCCCCACGTCCCCTGCGAATCGGGCGAGAACGCAATCCCCCCAAACTCCGTCAGCATGAGCGGCTGATCCGAACTCGCGGGCGCCCCATCGAGCAGCAGCAACCGCCCTCCGGGTCGCTCCCGTTTAAAAAGCCGCGACAGCACTTCGTCGGCACCGTACCGCTTTCCGATGCGCTCGGGCTGGTCGTCGTAATCGTGGATGCCGATAATGTCCGTCGCCACGCTCTCCCACCCGTCGTTGCCGATCACTGGCCGGGTTGGGTCCAGGGTCTTCGTCAGGTGGTACAGAGCCTTCACATAATGCCGCTGAGCCGGGCTATCTGGCAAATCCGGCACCCCCCAGGATTCGTTGAAAGGCACCCACGCCACAATGCACGGGTGGCTGGAATCCCGGTCGATGACCGCCGCCCACTCCTTCGCCAGACGCTCGATCGAAGACTTAGTGAACCGGTAAGCGCTCGGCATCTCCTCCCACACCAGCAATCCCAGCGTATCGGCCCAGTAGAGATACCTGGGGTCTTCAATTTTTTGGTGCTTGCGAACGCCGTTGAAACCCATGTTCTTGGCGAGTTCCACATCGCGCCGCAGCGCGTCGTCATCGGGCGCGGTCAATCCGCTTTCGGGCCAATAACCCTGGTCGAGGACCATGCGCAATTGATACGGCCTCCCGTTCAGCACGAACCGGTCGCCCTGCACCCCAATGGACCGAAGCGCCGTGTAACTCCGCGCCGTATCCACCAGTTCGCCGCGCCCGCCCCAGAGTTGCATCTGCACCTGGATCAAAGTCGGCGAAGAAGGGCTCCATAGAAGATCGTTGCGATAATCGTCGATACCCGGATCGGAGAGAGCGATGCGCCGGTGGACTTCCCCGGCGACCACCGCGTACGTGTCGTCCACCACCAGCATGTTGCCGACGTGCATCTTCACATTCAGGCGAAGACCTTCGCGCCGGATTCCGTCCAGCCTAGCTTCGAAACCAATCTCCCATCGCTCCACATTCGGCGTCCACCGCACATAGCCGATGTAGTTCGCGGGCACCCGCTCCAGCCACACCGTCTGCCAGATCCCCGTCGTTCGCGGATACCATATGGAGTGAGGCTCGCGCATCCAGTCTTGCTTGCCACGCGGCTTGGCCAAATCCGACGGGTCGTCTTCGGCGCGTACCACGATCGTGTTTGCCTCCCCGGTTTTGAGGAAATCCGTGATGTCGGCTTCGAACGGTGTGTATCCCCCTTCGTGCGTGCAAACAATACCCTCGTTCACCCAGACGGTGCAAACATAGTCCACCGCTCCAAAATGCAACAGCAGCCTTTTGCCGTCCTTCAATTCCGGAACATCAAAATCTCTTCGATACCACACGGCGCGAGCGAAGTCCGTGTCCCCGATCCCGCTCGCCGACGTTTCCGGAGAGAACGGCACCGTGATCGTTCGGTCCCACGTGATTTGTCCAGGGAAGGTATATCGCGCTTCCCGGTCGAAAGCGAAGTCCCATTTCCCATTTAGTGAGGTCCACTCCTGCCGTTCCAGCTGCGGGCGGGGGTAGGCGTGCGAGATCACCAGTTCGTCTTTGTTAGGTGGGCTGGCGTTTCGTATCGACACTTCGGATTTTGGGGTCAATTTGACGACTCCTTTGCAGCGGATAGGTTAGGACCCGGGTCGGTGCCAGGTCCGGCGGGCACTCTCGCTCATTATAGGACGCGTCCGCCCCGCTTGGCGATACGCGGAGGCAGAGAAACGCGAATTTTAAGAGATTAATTTACTTCAACAGCCGTTGAATGGAGCAATCCGCGTTCCGAACAAGACTGCTTAGATCGAGCATGTGCTTCGGTCGAAACAGTCGCCGTGACCACGGGCTGGTTTTCGGAAACTCAAGTCCAATGAAGTATCCAATTTCCCTGAAGGCACAATATTTTACTCGGCTCTCCAGCCATTTATCGCCGAACGTGAGGC
>JANYCV010000516.1 GCA_025360145.1 Acidobacteriaceae bacterium | reverse complement strand
GCTGTTTCTGGGTGGGTTGGGCACGGCTTTCTGCGGTTGGGTCTCGCGCCCGCTGGCTGAAATAACGGGCAGCGCGAAGGCCAGCCGCCGCATTCTGGCCGGCGCTGGCTTCGTCGGCGCGGGGTTGATGATGATCGTCGCCATTCAGATGAAGGACGCCAAATGGGCCATGGTCGCCATGGGCATTTCCAGCTTCTTCAACGACCTTGCCATGCCGCCTTCGTGGGCCGCCTGCATGGACATCGGCGGCAAGTACGCAGGTACCGTGGCCGGCTCCATGAACATGATGGGCAACCTCGCGGGCTTCGTGGCGCCTTCGGTTGGCGGAATCATTCTCAAGTCGACCGGCGGTGATTGGAATATGTTCCTGTACTCCATGGTCGCAATGTATGTCCTGGGCATTTTCTGCTGGCCGTTCATCGACCCGGTCACGCCAATCGATCAGGACTGATCTTCGCACTCCCATGAGCCTTTGGCGGTCGCCTGAAAACCGGCCAACGAACCCATGCAAGACCAAGTATAGGTGCATCGTGCCGGCGTCGGTTCCGGCAACCTTATTCTCGATTTGTTGAGGCAGGCCGGCGAGTCTTATAGAATCACAGTATGAAACTCGCCATATTTGTATTGGCCCTGCTGATTCCAGCAGGTTGTTCCATCCTGTACGGGCAAGCAACCTCAGCCAAGTCGGGCGATGGCCCGCGGCAGCTGATTGGTACCTGGGTCCCCATCTCAGCCGAGGACCGCACGGCCAACGGAGAAGTCCATTATCCGGCTTACGGCCATCACCCGCGGGGCTACCTCACCTACGATGCTACCGGACATATGACGGTCCAGCTGATGAATTCCGAGCGGGAGAAACTCGGCCTGCGTACCGCATCCTTGGAGCAATTCAAAGCAGCTGCGACGGGGTTCCTCGCATACAGCGGCACCTTCACGGTCAACCGGGCTGAAGGCACGATTGTGCATCACGTCGACTGCGCTCTTGACCCAGCCGACGTGGGAACGGACATGGTCCGAAAATTTGTGCTTTCAGGAGATCAGCTCACCCTCACTCTCGGCCCGTACAATGAATACGGCACGGTCGTGCAAAGTCGCACGCTTGTTTGGAAACGCCTGCGTTGAGTTCCTTTAGTCATTCGCTGGATTAGCCTGTCAAGTCCGGTTGAAAAGTCCTCATTCTGCCTCTCGAAAATTACCCAGTCCTCGCCGGGTGGTGTTTTACAGATTGAGATGGAAGGTGGAACATAGAATCCAGCCGGTGTAGCGAAAGCGGGTAATGCAGGAGTGCGAACCGCCAAGCAGAAGCTGGCGGCATCCTCGTCAAGTCTATGAGACTTTTTGATAGATTTGCGTACGCCTCAAAAACTAGAAACTGCGCACGCCCATCGACACCACATCGTCCACGCGCATCGTCTCTTTCACGACAAACGGTTCGCCATACTTTGCGCCAATCAAATTACCATAAAACCGCGCAATCGCCGCATGGCGCTCGTGGATTTCCTGCGCCTGCGGAAACAGGCTGGAAGCCTCGGTACTCTCGCCATACTGCGATTCGTAGCACAGCAGCGCGGCCATCCGTCTTTCAAAGTACGCGGTGATATCCACCACGAACGACGGCGTGACATTCGCATACAGCGACGAATACAGAACCTTAAAAGGACGGTGAGCGTCCGAGTGTGCGTCCAGCTTTTTCAGTCCGGCGAGGAAACAAGCCTCAAACCCCATCTCGCCGGCGCGGTAATGATCCGGATGGCGCGCTTCCCAATACGGCAGAATCACGACGCGTGGTTTCCGCAGGCGAATCTCCAGGGCCAGCGTCATCCGTGCCGTCAGCGTGTTCTCCAGCCGCGCATCGGGAAAGTGCATATTTCCGCGGTAGGCCAGCCGCATCTGTTTACCGGCCGCATCCGCCTCACGCAGCCGGATCTCCGGGCTGCCCCGGCTTCCCATCTCCCCTGCCGTCAGATCCAGAACGCCAGTCCGGTATCCCATCTCCTGCATGCGCATCAGCGTACCGCCGCAGGTCTGCTCCACATCGTCGGGATGGGCTGCAATCGCCAGTACGTCTACCACGAATAGTCCCTCCGGTTGCGAAATCGCTCCTTCGATCCCAGCAGATAAACCAGCAGCATCCCTGCCAGGAAGCCGCCGATATGCGCGAACCACGCCACCCCGCCCTTGGTAACATTGGAGTATCCGATGGAACCCACCCCGCTGAAAATCTGAATCGCGAACCAGTAGATCAACATGAACACGGCCGGCACCTCCACCGTGGTCAGAAATACAAAGATCGGCACGAGGGTAACGATCTTCGAATGGGGGAACTTCACCAGGTAGGCGCCCATCACCCCCGCGATTGCGCCGCTCGCGCCAATTGTGGGCACGCGCGAATCGGCATTCAGCAGAATATGTACCAGTGCGGCTGCAATCCCGCAGAGCAGATAGAAAATCGCGAACTTGCCATGTCCCAGAACGTCTTCCACATTGTCGCCAAAAATCCACAGAAACCACATGTTCCCGATCAGATGAAGCCATCCGCCGTGCAGAAACATGGAAGTCAGGATCGAAGAGTAGTGCAGGCGGTCCGGTATGATGCCGTAGGACGCGATGAAAAAATTCCGTTCATAAGCATCGAGCGAGATCTGGAATAGAAACACCAGAATGTTCAGCGAAATAAGAATCACTGTAACGATCGGCGGCGAGTGGCTCGGCTGTGTGTCCCGTAAAGGAATCATGGGCTCAGGCGAAGTCGGCGTGCTCTTGGAATTCGCGCTGCGCCCGGCGCTCGCCCCGGGCCATAAGAGCCCGTGCGTCGGACAGAGTCTTAATACCGCCCCGCGCGCCCAGCGCCGTGCAATTCAGGGCTGCCATTGCGTTCGATAGATCGAGGATCTCTTTCATTGGCAACCCCTGTAGAACAGCATAACAAAAGGCCCCATGAAACACGTCGCCAGCCCCGGTTGTATCCACGCAATTCACCACAAAGGCGGGTGAATATACGAACCGTCCATCCACCCGCGCCAGTGCGCCATGCGCTCCCAGGGTCATCGCCGCCACCTTCATTCCGTACTCTTCCTGCAAACGCTCCAGTGCCTTGAACGGATCGCGTTCGTTGGTCCACTGCACCGGAAACTCGGAACTGGCAACCAGGTAATCCACATACGGCAGCACCTTGTCAAAGCCGTGATAAATGGTATCGACATCCACGGTTACCGGAATACCGGCCCCGCGTGCAATCTGCGCGGCGCGACCCACCGCCGCCGTGTCGTGCCCGTCGATGTGTAGCATCCGCGCGCAAGTGATCTGCTCGGGAGTGATTTCTTCCGGCTCCAAACGTAGACCTTCAGGCCGGCTCCAAAGCACCGTGCGCTCTCCCGTGGTTTGGTCGATAAGGATGTAGGCAGTCTGATTGGAGCAACCGGTTCGCACCTGGACGTGATCCAGATTAATACCGGAATCCAGCAGGCTTTCCATCTGAATGCGGCCTCTCTCGTCATCGCCCAGGGTTCCGATGTACTTGACGCGTAACCCCAGTCGCGCGCAGGCAACCATGGCGCTGGCCACTTGCCCGCCGGGACTCAGAATCTCTTTCGTAAACGGCACTTTGCCGGCATACGCGGGGAAGTGTGGCAGAATCAGCAGGGTGTCGGTGGCATTGAGTCCAACGCCCACCAGATCGAATTCAGACATAACCCCTAGATTACCAAGAGCTTCTCTCCCAAGGTAGGGCATTTTCTCATTCAAGAGACGCCAATCCGATCCGATTAGTACTGCAGGCCGGACATTTCAGCGGCGCTGAAGGAGATTAACAAGCGTGAGATCCATGACAATCGGAAAAAAGCTCTTCCTGGGCTTTGGAGCTGTGATAGGGTTAACCGCCGTGCTCGGCCTGATCGCCCTGGTGCGGCTCGGGGCAGTCGCCGACGGAGTGGACCAGATTGCCTCTCACTCTCTGCCGAATATTTATTTGGCGGGTAAGCTCACGGCCAACGCCAAAGAACAGAAAGTACTGATCCTATCGCACATTGCATCCAGCAGTGCTTCACAAATGGCGTCCTTCGAGACGGCCATAGCCGCCGTTACCAATAAGCTGGCAGAGGAATTGAAGGCGTATGAGAAGGCCAACACCTCGGCGCGCGACCGGGAGTTTGTTGCAAGGCTGAGCGTGGCGAACGAAAACGTAATGCGTGCCTGGACGAAGATTCTACCCCTGAGCCGGGCTTCAAAGACCAAACAATCCTTGGATCTCTGGACTGCCGAAGCCGTCCCTGCCGCCGAAGGAAGAGCGAAGGTTCTAGAGGAGATCGCAGATGCAAACAAGGCCTCGGGAGACGCAGATGCCGATACTGCCACAAAAGCGGCTGCTGCCGGTCGCCTTTGGATACTCATGGTTCTATTGCTCGCGATATCTTCGGGCACCGCCATCGCTTTCTTTATCATGAAGAGTACGAATTCCAGTCTCAGCAACGCCATAGACGAACTGAGCCGTGGAGCCGAACAGGTAACCAGTGCCGCCGCGCAGATTTCGAGTGGGAGCCAGTCCTTGGCCCAGGGCACGTCTGAACAAGCGGCCTCGCTTGAGGAGACCTCGGCCTCCAGTCAGGAAATGGCGGCGATGACCAGGAAGAATGCGGACAGTTCGCTTGAGGCTGCCAATCTGATGTCGATCGTGGATCATCGGGTCCGTGATGCAAACGCAACTCTTGCTGAAATGGTGATTTCGATGAAGGAGATCACTACCTCCAGCGACAAAATTTCAAAGATCATCAAGGTGATCGACGAAATCGCATTTCAGACCAATATCCTTGCTCTGAACGCCGCGGTTGAAGCGGCGCGGGCAGGAGAGGCGGGAATGGGATTTGCGGTAGTGGCCGAAGAGGTCCGCAACCTGGCACAGCGAAGCGCTCAGGCGGCGAAAGATACGGCTGCACTAATTGAAGAATCCATCGGCCGTTCAAGTGAAGGCAACACGAAACTCGGCAAGGTGGAAGAGGTGATCCGTTCTATCACCGAGAGCGCTCAAAAAGTAAAAATGTTGGTAGACGACGTAAACCTGAGCAGCAGTGAGCAGGCTCGCGGATCGGAACAGATCGCGAATTCAATCACTCAAATGGAGCATGTAACCCAGCAGGCAGCCGCCAGTGCTGAGGAAAGTGCCGCCGCAGGGGAACAGATGACCGCGCAGGCGGAAGCCATGATGGGTGTTGTCGGGCGCTTGGGGGAAATGGTAGACGGTGGCGGCACTGAAACCGGCGGTCATAAGCCCAACGCTCCTAAACTCAATCGTCCTAAACAGCCGGGCGTGAAACACCGGGCGGGGAAGGCGATGCCGGCAAGCCTAAACTCTCTCAGGACTGCCGTTTCCCCAATCAAAAAGAAGTTCGCCGCTCCGGCAATGGCAACGGTCGCCGTCGAACGGGATACCTTCCCCATGGACGATGACTTCAAGGAGTTCTAGTTACTTCTTTACCTTCTGTGGCATATCGTAGACGTAAATCGTATGCGGCCGTTTGAAGGCGTCCAGCGTTTCCACGTGGGACGCCTTCCAGCCCGGTACCATAAAGTCGTGCGAAACCACCCGGGAACCCCGTCTCAAATCCCTTTCCAGATTTGGCCGCAATAGATCGTTTGAACCAGTTTCTAAATAGATGATCACCACGTCGGCCGATGCCAGATTCACGTTCAGCAGGTTTCCATGAATCACCTGCACCTGATCCTGCAGATTCTTCCGCCGAATGGTTTCGTTCACTGCCTTAACCAGGTTCTCGGAAATCTCGACTCCAACCGCCTTTGCCCTGTATCGCTCCGCAGCCGTGATCAGGATGCGCCCGTCGCCGCAGCCAAGATCGTAAAGCGTTTCGCCGGGCTTGATCTGCGCGGCCTCCAGCATTTTATCGACAATTTGCTGTGGCGAAGAGACATATGGCGCCAGACTATTCGAATAATCCCGAACGCGCCGCGAGAGAGGCTGTTGCGCAAAACACGGCAAACTTACGAGAGCAAGAAAAGCAACGGTCCTAAGCATGTTTCACTCTGATTGAGACGTCCCTGCACGCCGTACGTGCTTCAATTTTACTATGCGCGACACCATCTCCGACACGGCGAACCATAAGTCGCGCGGTCTGCTGATGGTGTATTCGTATCCCTTCAAAAATTTGACGGCCTTGCCGATGGAATCGTTCCACGGAACTGCTTGCGGGTACAGATTGTAATTCATGTAGAAAACAGGGTAATTCAGACTTCCAATTTCCTTCAAAGATTCCTGCGGCACGTTTTCTTCCAGCATTGCCTTCGGACCCGCAAACACCACGGCATCGGTGGTGTCGCCGGCCGAGGTAATTTCGCGCCGGATCAGATCCGTCAAAAATTCAGTATCTCCGTGTTTCTGGCTTAACCGTTTCAAGTCTACCGTCCCGAGATTGAGCGCCGACAGCGATTCTCCCAAAGCTGGAAAATCGATGCGCTCGGCGTTCTCAGCCCGATAGACCACCTTCTGTTCCTGCAGGTTAAACGCAATGACGGTGAACTTCCCGATACGAGGCTCCCGCGCAATGCTCCGCAGAATGGAAACAAGTGCGCTCGTGTCCAATGGCTGCAACGTTGCGGATCGCGAATTTTGCGGGGCGAAATTGATCAGCACCTTGACGTTCAGCGGCGGCTCGTCCTGTTTCCGCATCACCGGCGGCTCTTCTTTGAACTGCTCGCGGTCGGCTGGCTGGATGGATCCGGCCGCCATTACGAGACCAATCTCCTTATCCTTTGGCGGAAGCGCCGCCTCCATATCCCAATAAGACGAGCAGACTCGCTCCGCCCTGTCCCGCATCAGCCAATCCACGTGGTACTTGCCCTCCCCCACGTCGAAAGTCCCCTGCAGGTAAGCGTCGCCTTTGGCATCCTCCTCGATCAGCGGCACGCGAATACGTTGGGTGAAATAGAGGGGCTCATCCCGATGATCCTCCGTGCTCACCCGGAACAGGATCGTCAGCAGATTCTCCGAACCAGCCAACTCCTTCAACGGTACGCTCACTTCATAACCGGCGTGATGGCGCAGGTCGAAACCGAGTACCGGCTTGTTATTGATGACCGAGCAGGGAAGATCCTTGCGCGGCTCGCCCGCTTCCAGCACAGCCATATCGGAGTTGAAAATACGAACCGCCGTTCCAGGTCCGGAACCGGTCAAGGCAAGCTGTGCGGAAAGAGGCAGGGAAGTGCTGAGGAACAGCGAGTATAAGGCAAGAAGGGATCGGCAGTCGCACCAGGGTGCTTGCATCGCTCATCGCTCCAAAATAGCCAGGTAGAATCTAAGCTTCGCCTTACGCTTGATTGCACGAAGCCGTAACATGATTATCTTACATTCGGCAGGAAGCGCAAGTGGCTATAGGGTAGACTCGTTGCGGTATGATACATTTCAATAGATTATGGCATCTCGAAGCGTTAACAAAGTGATTCTCGTCGGCAACCTTGGCAAGGACGCCGAGACTAAGTTCACCCCATCCGGTGTGGCGAAGACCACATTCTCGGTAGCCACCGGCCGCCGCTGGAAAGACCAGCAGACAGGGGATTGGAAAGAAGAGACCGACTGGTCGAATGTGGTTCTCTGGAAATCTGAGAACCTGGCGCCCTATCTCACCAAAGGCAAGCAGGTGTACGTGGAAGGCCGCCTCAGCAGCCGCAGTTATGAAGATAAAGACGGCGTGAAAAAGTACATTACCGAAGTGGTGGCGCTAGACGTGATCCTGCTCGGTGGCCGTGGTGGTGCCGAAGGCGGCGCCGGAGCGGGGCCGTCCGACGAGTATAGCTCCGGTCCGGTGTCGATGCCGCGTAGTGCCCAGCAGCAGCGTCCAAAGGCAGCAGCGCCTCAGGAAGCCAGCTTCGATCCCGGCATTTCCGACGACGACGTCCCGTTCTAAAGGCGAAAACTACCGGCCTGGATCTCCTGGCGTTTTGCCGGGAGATTCAGGCCGGGTTTGGCAGAACCTGCGCATGCCGCTTCAGTGAGAACCAGCGGTAGCTGCCGACATCCGATCGAATCCGCCGGCCAAATTCCCCGTGCTATCGAATTCCCAATCACACGCGGGTCCAGCTACTTCCATATCGCTTCGTCCGCGCATTGCAGGCAATAGATTCTCACTCGCCACGATGTGCGAAAGCTCCAGCGTGTTGCGAATCCACACGCACGTTACGTCGCTCGAATCAGACCGGCCTACTGTTTTAGAAAGCACGTCCAAGGCTTCCCTATCAGTCCCGGCTCGCAACGGCGTCTTCACGGCAAATAGATTGGAAGCGGCCATCGCATTCACTTTCGTGACGTTCCAGTCGATCTTTTCAAACAGGCGTTCGGCAATCATATCCGTTAGCCCAATCCCCACCGCATTGCCATACGATAACGGGCTCAGGTCGCGCACATAAACCCGCAGAATGCGCGGTGCCCACGGCCACGGATTTACGCCGCCCCACGGATGCCGGTTGATCACCTTACTGTCCATCCCAACCCCGCTGATGTGTTTGCCCATCTCTTCCACCATCAGGATGTCAACTTCATCGAATAAAATGCGCGCCATCCAGGACCGCGTCAGCGCCAGCAACTGCTCTTCTTCCTGCTCCAGGCCGACAGCGGTTACCGCCTTCACTTTCGCTGTATCATGATGCGCGTCCTCCAGCACCGCCAGACCGCCCAGTATCTTGCCCGAAGCCAGCACATGACGGCCGCCCGACCGGATCGCCTCGCCAAGCCCCATCCGCACCGCGTGCCGGTGATAGTTGGTGGCTCCCTGCAGCTTACCCAGGCCAATCGCGGCCATCTTTAACAGACCGCTCTCAACCGGCGCGTCGAAGGTAGTGTGCCACTTCACCCGGTTGATCAAAAATGCTCCGTCGCTCTCGAAAGCATTCCGATCGATATATGTTTCAACGCCCTCGGTCGTAGTCCCCAGCGCGACCACGTCCAGCGAACTGACAATGGGACAACCCACCTCAGCTTCGGTGATGCCATAATGCGCCAGCACATCGGTTTGGCCCTGCGCCGTGGCACCGCCATGGCTACCCATCGCCGGAACCACAAACGGTTTCAAACCGATCTCAAGAAAGTGAGCCACCGTTGCACGCACAATTGTTGCGATGTTCGAAACCCCGCGGCTACCAGCCCCAATCGCAATGCGTGCACCAGCGGGAAGACCGCCGCCGGTTTGCGACGCCGCAAGCTCCTGGCGAACCGCCGCATACACGTCAGTGAGCTTCCTGCTGGGAAAGTGCTGAAGAACAGGTACGAGCCTTGGTAGATGCATTGATTTCACTTTATCATTCTGACTAGCCGCGACTATAGCTATCGGGTCAACAAACCCGCCCGCTTCGGATGACGACCCAACTAACGCCAGCCGTTTCGGCCCGCACTACCAGTTCCCCATTCCTTCCGTTAGTACCGCAGTCCCATTCAAACCTCACCCCGCCGCGCCCGCTCCAGCAAATGATCGCACCCTCTTGCCGTCAGCGCCATCATGGTCAACGTCGGATGCTTGTCGCCCGACGTCACAAACGCCCCGCCGCCGAACACGTACAAATTCCCCACATCATGTGCCTGACAGAACGAATTCAGCACGCTCGTCTTCGTATCGGCACCCATCCTGCAACTGCCCACTTCATGGATCAACCCGCCGGGCACACCCATCCGAGGCGCCGATGCAGTAATCTCACCGCCTGCCGAGTGGAAAATCTCCTTCGCCCGCTCGAAGAAATCCGCGTACATCTTCTTATCGTTGTCGGAATGCGTGCAGTGGATCTTCAAAACCGGAATGCCCCAAGCGTCCTTCACCCGCGGATCGATCTCCACGAAATTGTCTTTCCGCGCCAGCATCTCTCCGCCCGAAAGCCAAACCCGCGACCGCGCCGGATACAGCCGCTTCACGTCCCGCTTGTACTCCGAACCGAAGCCCGGCTGCTCCATCGAATAATCCGGGAACATCGCCGCACCGCCCGAAGCGCTCACCCCATAACCACGGATAAACTTCGGATTCTTCGCCCTCGCGTTGTTACTGATGTTGTTGAAATTTGGAATGTACAATCCGCCCGCTTTCCCATCGTCATTACGAATCGCCGTTCCCTTCAGCACCGGAAGAAAGCCAGACACACCCTCGCCGCTGATCTGATCCATCAGATAGTGGCCCAGTACACCGCTTGAATTACCCAGGCCGCCCTGCTGCGAATTCAGCATCAGCCGCGTATTTTCCAGCGCGGACCCGGCCAGCACCACCACCCGCGCTTCCACTTCCACGGATTTCTTCGAGTAACGTTCAATGTAGGAAACGCCGCGAGCCTTGCCCTCTGCGTTCATCAATACGTGGCTCACCACCGAATCGCAGCGCACCGTTACATTTTTCGTCTTCAGCGCAGGCGGCAGCGTCACCGCCACCGTATTGAACATCGCTCCCACATCGCATCCGTTCCCGCAATTACCACAGTAATGGCACGGCGGGCGGTTGTTCAGCATGCGCGTCAGTTGAGCAACCCTGCGCGGGGTGGTCCGCAGGCCCAGCTTATTGCAGCCAGCCTTGAAAATAGTCTCCGCGCAATTGAGCTGCATCGGCGGCAAAAACTTCCCGTCCGGAAACTGCGGCAACCCCGCCTTCTCGCCCGAAACGCCAATGAAGCTTTCTACCCGGTCGTAGTACGGAGAAATATCCGCGTAGGAAATGGGCCAGTCGTCGCCGTAACCATCGCGCGAAGCTGCCTTGAACTCCAGATTGGACATACGGCCCGATGCGCGCGACCAATGCAGCGTACGTCCGCCCAGCACTCTCGACCGCGACCACCGGAACGGCTTATCGGCCGGTGTGGTGTAAGGATTTTCGCGGTCGTCAATCATGATCTTGTAGTTGTATTCCGTAGAACCACTGAAATATTTCCGCATCACGCCGGGCTTCCCCTGGCCGCGAAACGGCAACTCATAGGGCCATGTGTGCCGGAACTCCTTCGCAGGCTCAATCGGGGAGCCGGCTTCCAGCAGTAGCGCCTTCATTCCGGCCTGCGTAAGCGCCATGGCCGCCCAGCCGCCGCACGCGCCGGACCCGACGATGATTACATCGAATTTTTCCATAAGACTCAAACTCTCCGGTGCTCGGGATGATTGCAGGCAGGGAACTCGGTCAGATATGCGTTGCCCTGATATTGCAGATTCTCAACAAGACCGGCCCGCGATGTATAAAACGCAAACACCGTCATTTGTTTGATTAACCGATACGTGACATACCCGTCGTGCTTCACCGCGCGGTCGCGTTCAGGAGTTGCCATCTGCTTCACCAGCGCCAGCTTCCCGGCAGCCGGCAGTTCGCCGAACTTTTCTCCCGCCAGCCACGTCATCGCCGTTCGCCATTGCTTCTGCATCTCCGGTGCTTCTGGAACCGCGGCATTCACCACGAAGTCGATGTAATGGGCCACCTGCGCTTCCCGCGCCCCTGGCGTCTCATCGGTGGGAATCAAGATCTCACAATACGCTTGCAGCATCGCGAACTCGCCGGCGGAGAAAAACTTAGGTGTGTAGTTGGTCCATCGGTCCGGCTCGGGCGGTGCGGCACTCTTGCCGTGACTGTGTTCTTCGGCCGCTCGCAGCCAGGCCGCCAAAAATTCCTGCCCGCCCACCGCTGCCATCACGCGGCCCGTCACCGCCATCAAATCGCGTCGAGTCATGCGGCGATTCTACCATTGCGAAAAGACCGCCATGCAGGTTATTGCGGAGCGTCAGCTTCTTCCAGTGAAGGATAAATTACCTTGCCGCCACGCAACCTTGCCCAGGGCGTAAGTTTGTGAGGATAGTGTTTGCCGGCTCCCATAATATGCT
>JANYCV010000526.1 GCA_025360145.1 Acidobacteriaceae bacterium | reverse complement strand
GGTACCGGTAGGCAAGCACGCCATCCTCGGATTCGGTCCAGTGGATGACGTCTATAAATTGCTTGGAAAGGAAGTCGCGTAGGCTCATTGGTTCCTCAGTCTTTAGAATATACGCAATCCGGGGCTGGCTTGTTCCACTGGACTTGCTTGATGCTGAGGAGGCGTATGGCCTACGTTGCGCCGTTCGATGCACCCCTTTCGCAAAGCATTGTCAGGGATCTCGATCGCTTTCAATGCGCCTTAGCACTTCGTCGCACAGCTTGGCCGCGATCGTCAATGCTTCCGCCGCTTCAGCGGCATCCGGCTCGTAGGGTGAATCCGGATACCGGAAGCCAGATGCATAGTCGGTCAATCCCTCAGTGTCCCGCAAAATCGTCTCCAAGCCTGGGTCTACGGTGACACACTGTGATCCCAACTCCGTCAGGTCATGGGTCTTCCGAAACGCAATCTGGTGAAAGGTCAAAAATGCTTTGGTGGCCTTCCCGGCGGCTTGCTGGCTATGAAAAACGGAGCGCGACGGCTCGGCCTCAAGCAAAACTTGCGCAGCGTTTCGATCCTTAGCCGCTTGGCGGAGCCATTTCGCCGCCTCGTTACGCAGCAATTCGTTTGGCGTCATAGAGCAGCCTTCCTTCCCGCAGTATGGTCGCCGGACGCGATGCGACGACGTGGACCGCGCGCGCGTCGAAATCGCTAGCGGCCAATCGAACTACATCCACCGCCGCCTGCAGACCCCGAAAGCGGCTATGAATGCTCCGATCGCGATAGAGACTCTCCGGCGCATCATCGGGCAGGACAACACAGAAATCCAGATCACTGTCCGGTCCGGATTCCCCACGTCCTTCCGAGCCAAAGAGGTAGATCCGAACCGGTTGGTAGAAATCGATCAGCCGCCGCGTAATCTCGTCGATAGTCTCCTGCTTTGTCATAACAAGTTCATTATCCTACCAATAGCCGCTTCCATCATGATCCAGTGAGCTCAAACGCACCGCGACGCTATGAATGGCCACGCTCAAATTCGCCCGCTTCTCAACCCTCCACTTTACTCAGTATTCGCTGGGGGTGGATACAATTAACTTTATGTCTACGCCAACCGACGATTTTTACCGTATCAGCAAACTGCCTCCCTATGTATTCGCAGTAGTGAATGAGATGAAGGCACGGCTACGCGCAGACCAGCACGACGTTGTGGATTTGGGAATGGGAAATCCGGACGGCGCTACCCCCAAAGTAATTGTGAACAAGGCGATTGAGGCGCTGCGGAATTCCAAGAACCACCGCTATTCGATGTCGAAAGGAATCCCGCACCTGCGGGACGAGATCGTGAAGCGGTACAAGAAGAACTACGATGTCGATCTGGACCCCGCCACCGAAGCCATTGTCACCATCGGCGCCAAGGACGCGCTGGCTCATCTCCTGTTCGCGGTGATTGGCCCCGGCGATGCCGTGGTTTCCCCGAACCCCGCCTATCCCATTCATCAATACGGAGTGGTGATGGCGGAAGGCCACGCCTGCATGCTTCCCATGCCGGACGCAAATACGTTCCTCAGCGGGCTGGAGGATCTGTACCGCACCAGTACGCGCAAGCCGAAGCTGATTCTGATCTCGTTCCCGCACAACCCGACAACGCAGTGCGTCGATCTCGATTTCATGAAGGAGATCGTACGACTGGCCGCGCATCACGGGTCCATGATCCTGCATGACTTCGCCTATGCCGACCTCGGTTTCGACGGTTATCGTCCGCCCAGCATCCTGCAAGTTCCGGGCGCCAAGGACCTCGCGGTGGAAATCTTCTCCATGTCGAAGAGCTACAACATGGCTGGCTGGCGCATTGGGTTCTGCCTGGGCAATAAGAAGATGATCGCGGCACTGGCACGCATAAAGAGCTATCTGGATTACGGCGTTTTCCAGCCGCTGCAAATCGCCTCTATCATTGCGCTGCGCGAGTGCGAGGAAGATACCAAGAAGATCTGCGCGCTCTATCAGAAGCGAAGGGATCTTCTTGTAGGCGGCCTCAACAAAGCGGGCTGGGCCGTCACGCCGCCCAAGGGCACCATGTTCGTGTGGGCGCCCATTCCGGAGCGGTACAAGCCGCTCGGGTCGTTGGAATTCTCGAAGCTGATGCTGGAGAAAGCGCTGGTAGCCGTATCGCCCGGCATCGGATTCGGGCCGATGGGCGAAGGATTCGTACGCTTCGCCCTGATCGAAAACGATCACCGTACGCGGCAGGCTATTCGCTCGATAAAGCGCTTCCTGAGCGCCAGCGAATAGGCTTCACCGGGCCCACGACAAACCAGAAACAGGCCGCGCCCAGGACGGACACTACTCCCGCGGCCACGAACGCCAGGAAAAACTCGCCGGTGCGGTCCACCACGATTCCCGTCACTGTGGGCGCTACAACTCCAGCCAGATTGCCGATGCCGTTCTGCATGCCGGTCCATTTGCCCGAAGCAACCGGGCCGGCAAGCGTTTGCGTAATGGCCCAGAGATTGGAACTGTAGAAGCCGAAGCACAGGCTGGCGATCATCAGCACCACCATCATCGTGTTATTGTCCTTGATCAGAACGGCGGGTAGCATGATATTCACCAGCGTGAGACCGCCCACCACGAAGAGCTTGCGAATGCGGGTGGGCGATCCACCTTTGGCGATCCAGTTGTCCGATAAATAGCCGCCGATTACCGACGTGATGGCGATGCCGAAGAACGGCAGCGAGCCGACCAGCGCCATCTGTTCGATGGTGAAGTGGCGCTCGCGCACCAGGTAAAACGGCAGCCACGTGAGCAGGAAATACCAGATATAGTTGCCGCAGAACAGGCCCAAAAAAGTACCCCAGGCATCGCGCTTTGAGAGGATCTCCGCGAAGCTGGGCGCGCCCACTTTCTTGATCACATCCACCGTCTTGTCGCGGGGGCCCCAGACGAACCATGGGATCACCCAAATCAGACTGCCGAAGCCGAGCCCGATGAACAGTGCGCGCCATCCGAGCGAGGCGACCATCAAACCGCCCACCAGATTCCCAATCGCAGGGCCGCACTTGGAACCCGCATCGATCCACGCGTTGGCGATGCCGCGGTGCCGCTCAGTGAAGTTGCCGGCGATGATCTTGGAATACGACGGGTAGGAGACGGCCTCACCCATTCCAAGCAGCAGCCGCAGGAGGAACAGCGAGACGAAGCCGGTGGCCAAACCAGTAGCCGCGGTGGCGAGCGACCACAGCAGGAAGCCGATTCCATAGACCCAGCGAACATCGTAGCGGTCCACCAGCCAGCCGCCGATGATCTGGCAAACCGCGTAGGTCCAGAAGAAGGCGGAAAGCAGATAGCCCAACTGTGTGGCAGTCAAGTTCATTTCAGCGGTAAGCTGCGGCGCGGCTACGGACAAGGTGCCGCGGTCGATGTAGTTGATGCAGACCGAGAAGACCAGCAGCCACAGGACGCGCCATTGGTTGGTGCTCAGGCGATTGGGTACAGCGACGGAATTCAGCATCGGTTCTGTGATTCTATATCACTGCTGTTATCATTCGCGTATGGCCGCGGTATCGAACGTCAGCGTAACGGAAATCGTCGACCTTCGCGAGTTGCGGGAGAAAGATCTGGACCCGTTGCTCGAAGAAGAGGGTATCACCTGGCGATCCATCTTCAATTGGGATTCCGGCGCGTCATCGGATCTGGTGCGCCGGTTCGTGAAGATCCAGGCTCTCAACGGATTCGCCCTGATGCAGGGCGGCCGGGTGATCGGCTATTCCTACTACGTCTGTGAAGACCGCAAGGCGCTAATCGGCGATCTGTATCTGCTGCGCGAGTTCGCCTCCGTTGACAACGAAGATCTGTTGCTGGGGGCCGTGCTGCAGGCGCTGTTGAACACGCCCTACATGCTGCGCATCGAGGCACAGCTTTTGATGATGCACGGCCCGTTCGAGCGGCCGATGCCGTTCTCGCGCTACCTCAAGGTGCATCCGCGCAACTTCATGATGGCCGACATAGACGGCGTCGCCGGGCTGCCGGGCGGCGGCGCTATCCAAACCCACCTATTCGAACCATGGACTCAGAGGCGGCAAGAGGAGGCGGCGCGACTGATTGCGAAGGCATACGATGGCCATGTGGACGGCACTATCAACGACCAATACCGGTCGGTATCGGGCGCGAAGCGGTTCCTGCTGAACATCGTGCAGTACCCAGGGTGCGGAAGCTTCTTTGGACCGGCGTCCTATGTGGCGCTGAATACTTCGGGCGAGCTGGTGGGCATTTCGCTGGCGAGTCTGGTTTCCGAAGACTCCGGGCACATCACCCAGATCTGCGTCTCGCCCGAGGAGCGCGGAACCGGGGCCGGTTACGAGATGCTGCGGCGGTCCCTGGCGGCGCTGGCTGAACACGGTTGCCGCAAGACCAGTCTCACGGTGACTGCTTCCAATCAGGAGGCGATCCGCCTCTATCAACGGATGGGGTTCCGGGCGATGCGGCGGTTTGCGGCTTACCTTTGGGAAGGGTTCTGATCAAGCTTCGCCGCGTCTGTTTAAGGACCGTGGCGGCCCTTGCCGGTGGGGCGCAAACGCTGAAACATCCGCTCACAGACGTAACCCGCGAAGACGGAGACTACCGGAACCCCGCAGGCGGCGGCTACATGCTGGCCTGCTGAATCGTAGCCGACGTAGAGCTTACTTTGCGCGATGCGGCTGGCAAACGGGGCGTAATCTCCCTGCCAGCTTTCGATCTCCGGGTGACTGGATAAAACATTTCCGACCCTTTCTGTTTCTTCGCCGCCAGCCCCTTTGTCGATCAGGATCTTGTGTCCCCGATCAAGCAGCGCGGCGGCGAGCTGCTCTTCGAACGGATCGGCGATGCGCTTTTCCTGGTTCTCGCCTACGCCGAAACTGATGGTCACATCGGCGTGGCCTTCGTTCGGGAGTGGCGCGATGTAGGCACTTGCGCCTTCTACACCGAAGGTCTCG
>JANYCV010000493.1 GCA_025360145.1 Acidobacteriaceae bacterium | reverse complement strand
GGATGAAGGCCACAATGTGTCAGCCACCCGAAGCGCTGACAGTCCTTACTCACTTGAGTCGGGCAAATACCCGGTAACTTGTATTCGCCCGGAAAAGGCAGGGGCGAAGATTCCCGCCTTGAGTCATCGTCGAAAGTTTTTAGCATCAGATCCAATTGCGATGCCATCATCTGTTCCCAGGTAATCTCCTGGCCAGAATACGCGGATTCGCCGGCCAGAATGGGCGTCATCTTGCTTTCGGCAATGGCGGCGCTTCCCGGGGTCGATTTCTAGATGAACGATCTTCGGGATATAGTAATCAGATTGTTGTCCATTCGGATAACCTCGGAGTGTAATTGCATACCAGAACATCAAAACAAACGATTTCGCCGTCCGGTCTCTATGTCGCCGCAGTCACTCCACGCCGCCGCGGCGCGCAGGAAATCGACCTCGGCGCAACCTGGGAACTCATCGATTTTCTCTGCTCCCACAAAGTGGACGGCATCGTTTTCATGGGGACCACCGGCGAATTTCTACACTTCGGCATTGAAGAACGCATCCGGCTTGTCAGCTTGGCAGTGAAGCGCAGCCACGTCCCCATCTGGATCAACGTTTCCCATTCCACTTTGGACGGCGCAATCGAGCTTGCCAACGCCGCCTCCGACGCCGGAGCGGCTGGCTTGCTCCTGATGCCGCCGTATTACTTCCGGTACAGCCCGGATGAAATTCTGACCTTCTACCGCAAATTCGCTGCTGCCGCGCCCGTAAATACACCGGTGCTTCTCTATCACATCCCCGTCTTCAATAACGGGATTTCGCTGGACGTCGCCGCGCAACTGCTGAAAGACGGAACGTTCGCCGGCATAAAAGATTCCAGCGGCGATTGGGATACTTTCGCCGGCCTGAAGCGCCTCTACGACGAAGCGCCCTTCTCACTGCTGGCCGGTGACGACAATCTATTCGCGAGAGCACGCGCCGAAGGCGCTCCTGGCGGAATCTCAGGGGTCGCTTCGGCGCTGCCTGAATTGCTGGTAGCCTTGAACCGTGCTGCCGTCGCTGCCAACACCGGGCGCATCGCTCTGCTCGACGCCCGCCTGCGCGAGTTCATCGGCTGGCTCGGCTTCTTTCCCACTCCTGTAGGCGTGAAAGAAGCCGCGGTTCTGCGCGGCATCAAGTGCGCCGAGCACGCCGTCCCATTCAGCCCTAGGCAGGAAGCCAAGCTGGAAGAGTTTCGTGCGTGGTTCAAGGCATGGCTTCCGGTGGTGCAAAAAGAGTGTGTAGATCTCTAATCGCGAGTCAGCTTGTTATTTCCGCCACGGTCCTATGCGGCTGGTTCTCAGGCGGTGACGTTTGCTTCGGGAGCGGACGATACCGAACTGCCGGATTTAGGTTAACCGGGTATGTGCTTGACCCAAGTGGGTACGGTCTCGCAGCGTTTCGTGTGGCTGGCGCATTGGGCTTTCGTTTCGCTTCCAGCAGCGGGACGAGGGCGTCCCGCGCCGGCCAGGGGGCCCGCCCTACCTCGGCTGCTGCCGTAGTAATTATTTGAGTCAAGCACATACCCAGTTTAGGTTATTTGCCTGATGCGGCCAATCGCAATCGCCGCACCTCCGGGCATCACATGGGACCAGATCAAACTCGTGCCGGCAATCCGGCCTGCGGAATTGCGGGACTCCTGGACCCGCCGCATCGGCTTCCCGCGTCCCGTTGACGCCACGTTGTTGTACGAAGGGTTGCACGAAGGAATCGGCGGCGTGCTCCTCTTAGAAACCGTCACCCGCTGGCAGCCCCACCGGAATCTAGCGTTCACCATCCGCGCCAGCACTGCTCCCATTCCGCCGGCCACCCTGGACAAACTCGTAACAATCACCAACAGCCGGAAACCGCCCAACCCTCTCAAGCAGGCACCGGTTATCCCCGCGCTTCCAATCTTGCGCGGCATTCAACAGGAAATTCTGCCGGTAATCAAGCGCCAGCGAGAACAGCCCTACCGCATTTGGTGATCGATCTCCTCCAGCCAGTCGGGCCGCTTCAACACCTCGCGCGCCTTGCTGCCATCCGGCGGACCAATGATCCCCTCGCGCTGCATCATGTCCAAGATACGAGCCGCACGGCCATACCCCAGACGCAGCCGGCGTTGCAGCGTGGACGTGGACGCCTTTCCCATCTCCAAAACCACGCGCACCGCATCGTGATACATGGGATCTTCCTGCCCGTCCATCTCATCCTCGGCACTCTCCGCTTCGTCCTCGGCCGGCGGCGCCAGCAGGAAGGTCTTGTCGTAATCCGGTTGTGCCTGTTCCTTCCAGAACTCCACCACCGAATTAATTTCGGTCTCGGAAATGTACGCCCCGTGGACGCGGGTTAACCGCGCCGAACCCGGCGGCAGCAGCAGCATGTCTCCCTTGCCCAACAAATGCTCGGAGCCCATCACGTCCAGAATCGTGCGCGAGTCAACCCGGGTGGCCACCCGGAAGCTGATCCGCGTCGGGAAGTTCGCTTTGATCAACCCGGTAATCACGTCCACGCTGGGCCTTTGCGTCGCCAGCACCAGGTGCATTCCCACGGCGCGCGCCATCTGAGCCAGCCGTGTGACCGACTCTTCCACATTCGCCCTCTCCAGCATCATCAAATCGGCAAGCTCGTCGATCAGAATTAAGATGTAGGGCAGCGGCCGCAGCTCTTCCAGCTCCGGCGGTTCCTCTTCAAAAAGACTCCGCGGAACCTGCTGCATCTGGCGAATCTTGCGGTTGTATTGGTCGATATTGCGGACACCCTGCGCAGCCAGCAACTTCAGCCGCCGTTCCATTTCCAGAACCGCGTTGCGAAGCGCATTGGTAGCCTTGCGCGCCTCGGTTATCACCGGTGTCAGCAAATGCGGAATGCCTTCATAGATCCCAAGTTCCACCCGCTTCGGATCGATCATGATAATGCGCACTTCATCCGGCGTCGACTTGTAGAGCAACGACATAATAATCGTGTTCAACATGACGCTCTTACCCGAGCCCGTCGATCCCGCTATCAACAAGTGAGGCATGGAATCGAGCGCAGCCACCTTGATCCGGCCGCTGATGTCTTTCCCCATCGACATCGTGAGCGGCGATGGGGAATCGCGAAACTCCGGCGATTCCAGAATCTCGCGCAGGCTAATCGTCTCGCGAACCGTATTCGGAACTTCAATCCCGACGGTGGGCTTGCCCGGAATTCGCTCGATCAGGACCGATTCAGCATGCAGCCCGAGGCACAGGTCTTCCATCAACGCCGTAATGCGGCTGTATTTAATGCCCGCCTCCGGCTTGAATTCGAACGTGGTCACCACCGGACCGGGATTGATTTGCACCACCGAACCCAACACGTTAAACTCTTCCAGCTTCGCCTTAATGCGGGCGGCTGTGTCCTTCAATTCCTGCGTGTCGTAGGCAGTGCGCGCCTGCGGCTCATTCAGCAAAGTGGTGGGCGGAATGCGATATGCCGAGCGACGCTTCCTCACCGGCTTGCGGTCCGGTTCGCTGTCCGGTACGCTCTCCAAATCCTCGTTCGGATCGGGATCGGGCGCCGAGGCCTCCAGAACCACAACAGGCCCCGGCCCCGGCGCCCAGTCGGCCAAAGTGCGGATCGGAATGTCGTCCAGCCATGGAGCCGTTTCTGCGGCAACCGCTGTCACGTCAATCGGTGCAGGGGGGCGCGGTCCCCTTATCTCCGCGGAAGGAGTTTCCGCACGCCGCCGTCGAGCCGATAGAGGCGGAGCGTCCACATACTCGGCCTCCTGTGGTAGGGACCGCAGTTGAGCGGCCAGGGCTTCCCCGGCGATACGCCCGGCCTCGCGCCGCTTCTGCTCGCGAAGCTCCGCCCTAGCGGCTGCGCGTTCCAGCGCACGCTGCCGGCGAACCGCCCGCCATGCCCGGAGGCGGCCAAGCATACGACGGATAAATCCAATCGGACCGGCAAGCCAAACGGGCAGTTTCGTAACGGAGAATGTAGAAACCAGGTACAGCGACAACGTCAGGCACGCCGCGTTCAGCAGCACCGCGCCTGTCAGATTTAGAATGGAAATCAGGTAATCGGCCAGCAGAAGCCCCAAAAGTCCGCCCGGAGCCACGCTCCCGGAAAAAGGCCGCCAGTTCGGCCCAAGCGAGAGTGCGGTGCAAACGCCAAGCATTAGCATCACGGATCCGGCCACCTTCACCAGTTGCGAATCGATGGGTTCAGAACGAAGCCATTTCCACGCCAGAGCCAGCAGCAGGATCGGCATCGACAACGAAGCCAGGCCCAGAAGCTGTAGCGTCAGATCGGCAACGTGCGAGCCCGTCTTACCAATCAAATTCAGCGGACGCCCGGCGGCCGTTGCCGTGTCGAACGACGCATCTTGTTGATGGTAGGAGACTAAGCTCAGTATGAAACAAAGGCCGAGCAGTAGAAACACTACTGCCATTCCTTCGTTGAGGCGTGCGTGTCGAGTTGGTCCAAGAAGCTTCATACGGCCGAATGACGGAAGAATGAAGCCAGAGCGATTACTATTATGCCAAAAACAATCCGATAGTAAACAAAGAATTTCAGCGTGTTCGTCTTCAGGTACTTCAGGAAGAAGCCGATTACCAGACAGCCCACAATGGCGCTGACCACCATTCCAATGAAAAACTGAACCCGGACTTCCGGCGTCAGTCCCCCGTGCTTCATCAAATCGTAGAAGGACTTGGCGGCAGCCGCGGCAATAGCCGGCGTGGAAAGAAGGAATGAAAAACGTGCGGCGGATTCGCGGTTCAGGTTGCGGAACAGGCCGGTAGTGATGGTGATGCCGCTGCGGGAAGTCCCGGGCACAATCGCCAGCGCCTGAGAAATTCCGATGACAATGGAGTCGAAGAAACCAATCTCGCCGATGTCGCGCCGCTGCTTCCCCACCCGGTCGGCAACCGCCATCAGCAGACCAACCAGAATCAGCATCGTCCCGATAATGTATGGACTGCGCCACGTGCTCTCGGCCTGCTTGTTGAACAGGAACCCGAACAATCCGATAGGCAGCGAGGCCACCGCGAGCATCCACAGCAGCGATCGGTTCTTAGCCAATTCCGCGTCGTTGGAGTAGCTGAGACCGAAACCCTGCGCGATTATCTGCATCCAATCCTTGAAAAAGTAGACCAAAACCGACGCCAAAGTCCCCAGATGCAAGGCAATATCGAAGGCCAAGCCCGGGTCTTCCCAGCCGAGAAGCCAGGGGGCAAGCGCAAGGTGCGCGGAGCTGCTGATGGGCAGGAATTCGGTTAAACCTTGAACGACGGCGAGAATAATCACCTGCAGTATGGACATAATGGGTAGAAAGTCATCGTACCGCACCCATAACATGCGAACCACAAAAATCGTAGCAACGCTTGGCCCGGCAAGCGATCCTCCCGGTGTACTGCGGCAGATGTTCCTTGCCGGAGTGGACGTTTTCCGGCTGAACGCATCGCACGGAACGCAGGAAGATCATGCACGGAGATGTAAGGCCGTGCGCGAACTCGCGGACGAACTGAAAGTCCACGTAGGCATTCTGATGGACCTGCAAGGCCCGAAGATTCGCCTCGGTACGTTTGAAAACGGCGGCTGCATGCTGGAAACCGCCTCAAGATTCTGTATCACCACTGAACAGGTAGTGGGCACCTGCGAGCGCGCCTCTACCAGCTACAAGGAGTTCGCCAAGGATGTAAAGCCGGGCGATCAAGTGCTGCTGGCCGACGGCAGCGTGGAACTGCGCGTGGTTAGTAAAACAGAGAAAGAAGCGGTCTGCGAAGTAATCAGCGGCGGGCCCATCAGCGACCGGAAGGGCATTAATCTGCCGGGCGTCGAAGTTTCCACGTCGTCGTTAACGAAAAAGGACATTTCCGATCTTCGCTTCGGCCTCGAAATGGGGATCGACTTCGTGGCTCTTTCCTTCGTCCGCAAGCGGGACGACGTGTTGAAGCTGCGCCTGTACCTGGAAGAGGCCGACGCGCACGTGCCCATCATCGCGAAGATCGAAAAGCCCGAAGGCTGGAAGAATCTGGATCAGATTCTGGAAGAGTCCGACGGCGTGATGGTGGCGCGCGGCGATCTCGGCGTCGAAATGGCGCTCGAAAAAGTGCCGTTCATCCAGAAGTCGATCATCGAGAGAGCCAGGCATCACGGAAAGTTTGTGATCACGGCGACGCAGATGCTGGAATCGATGATTGAGCACCCCTACCCCACGCGCGCCGAAGTCAGCGACATTGCCAACGCGATCTACGACGGCACCGACGCGGTGATGTTATCCGCGGAAACGTCCAGTGGAAAGTACCCGGTGGAAGCCGCACGCATGATGGCGCGCATTGCCCTGGAGGCTGAGGCATCCATCCGAACCCACGGCTACAAAGACCTGCCCAAGCGGGAGACCGCGCCGAACCATTCCGAGATCGTCGCGGACCTGGCCTATCGCGCGGCACGGATGCAAGGTGCAACGGCCATCATCGTATTCACCGCCACTGGATCAAGCGCAAGATTGGTATCGCGCTACCGGCCACCGGTGCCGATCTTCGCCTTCACCGCCAGCGCGGCAGTAGCGCGCCAATTGTCGTTGATTTACGGCATCCGGCCGGTGCTGGCCCCCGACCCCACCACCACAGATGAAATGGTGTCCATCATGGACCGCATCTTGCTGGAAGGCGGTTGGCTGAAGGAACGGGACAGCGTGGTCTACATCGCCGGCCAGCCGATCGGCAGGCC
>JANYCV010000444.1 GCA_025360145.1 Acidobacteriaceae bacterium | reverse complement strand
CGGCGTTTCGAGTGTTTCTGTCCCGCCGGCGGTCTAATGTCACTGAGATTCATATGCGTCTTCCTTGATTAGTCGACCACCGCAAGCAAATGCGGGACCTTGAGAACCATACCACGAAACCCAGGAGTGTCGGGCCGCTCTACGATCTGATTTATTTTCTTCAGACCAAGGCTGCGCACAATTACCTTGTGTTTCTCCGGCGTGCAGATCACGCTGCGGATTAGCTTGATTTTGATTTTACCTTCAGCCATTGCAGTTTCTCCGCCTATTTATAACTTGTCTGGAGCCAGGCCGCGAATCTCCGCTACCTGCGCCTTGTCGCGAAGCTGTTCCAGCGCCGCGATGGTTGCCTTCACAACATTGTGCGGGTTGTGCGAACCGATCGACTTGGTCAATACGTTCGGAATACCCACAGCCTGAATCACCGCGCGCACTGGACCACCGGCAATCACACCGGTCCCGGGGGCCGCGGGCTTCAGCAGCACTTGGCCAGCGCCGAAGCGTCCCAACACCTGATGCTTGATGGTCGTCTCCAGAACGTTGATCCTGCGAAGATTCTTCTTCGCCGCTTCAATGCCCTTCTTGATCGCGGAAGGCACTTCCTTCGCCTTTCCGGTACCGAAGCCGACAACTTTCGCGCTGGCATCCCCGACTACAACCAGAGCTGAAAAACTCATGTTCTTACCGCCCTTGACGACCTTCGTCACGCGGTTGATGGACACTACTTGCTCTTTCAGATTCAATTGCGCCGGATCAATACGTTTAACGCTTGGGATAGCTGCCATTTAGAACTCCAGTCCTGCTTCACGAGCGGCGTCGGCGAGCGCTTTGATGCGCCCATGATAAAGATATCCACCGCGGTCGAAAACCACCTTAACGATGCCTTTCTCTTTGGCGCGTTCCGCCACCAGCTTGCCGATTTCCTTCGCACCGGACACGTTGCCGCCGGTTACGCTCGAAGCAGCCTCGTTGCTGCACGCCGCTACAAGAGTGGAGCCCTTGCGGTCGTCGATCACCTGCGCGTAAATGTGCGACAGGCTGCGGTACACAGCTAAACGCGGGCGCTCGGCTGTCCCCTTCACCCGCTGGCGAATGCGGGAATGGATGCGCTGCCTGGTTTGGTCTTTGGATCTTTTTGCACTCATGGTTACTTACCTCCAGCGCCGGTCTTACCGACCTTCTTGCGCAGCACTTCGCCTTTATACCGAATTCCCTTGTTCTTGTACGGATCTGGCGGCCGTAACGCGCGAATGTTGGCTGCAACCTGGCCGAGCATCTGCTTATCGTAGCCGGAAAGGCTCAACGCCACCTGCTTTTCAATCTTTAGCTCAATGCCTTCCGGAAGCAGGACTTCAATCGGATGCGAATAGCCCAGCGTGAAGATGGCCACGCGTCCCTTGATATCGGCACGATAGCCGATGCCAACGATGTCCAGTTCGCGAACGAAACCGGTGGAGACACCCTGGACGGCACTCGCTGCGAGCGCGCGGGTCAGTCCGTGCAAGGCGGCGAACTTATCGCCGTCACGCTGCACTTCCAGAACACCGTTGTTTTCCTCGAGGCGGATGCCGGCCGGGATCGGCACAGTCAGCTTACCTTTCGGCCCTTCCACGTGCAGTTCCTTACCGATTTTCAGCTTTACGCCACTCGGCACCGGGATTGGTTTTTTTCCTACTCTCGACATGGTGTGTTCCTAATCCTCTAGTAAACCTGGCAGAGCAATTCGCCGCCAATGCCTTCTTTGCGAGCGGCACGGCCGGTCATCACGCCTTTTGGCGTGGTCAAAATATTGATTCCAAGCCCGCCCAGCACGCGCGGAATGTCGCTGCTCGAAACATAGACCCGGCAACCGGGTCTCGAGAGTCTTTCAATATGCGTCATCGCAGGCTGATTGGTAGCCGTGTACTTGAGGTAGATCTTAATCGTCTTCTGCGCGCCCTCTTCGGCTAGCTTGAAGTTCACGATGTAACCTTCTTCTCTCAAAATACGGGCAATCTCGGTTTTCAGCTTGGACGCAGGGACGTCGACTTTCTGGTGGCGCGCGATTAAAGCGTTGCGGACGCGCGTTAACATGTCGGCGATGGGGTCGGATGTAGTCATGCTATTTCCCTCGTTTCCAATTCTTCTTCAAATACCAGTTCGACTGGTCTACCAACTGGACTTAGTCACACCCGGGACTTCCCCGGCGAGCGCCAGCTTGCGGAAGCAGATACGGCACAGCGTGAATTTACGCAGATATCCGCGCGGCCGGCCGCACTGCTTGCAGCGGTTCCGGTGACGGCACTGGAACTTCGGCTTCTTTTCGTCTTTTGCGATCTTGGCGGTTGTGGCCATTCCGTGTCTATCCTTATGCCTTGCCTTTTCCTTGCCTACTGCCGGAACGGCATGCCGAGATGCTTCAAGAGCGCCAGGCCCTCGGCATCCGTCTTAGCCGTTGTCGTGATGCAAATATTCATGCCCTTCGTTTTGTCGACCTTGTTGTAGTCGATCTCCGGGAAGATCAGCTGATCTTTGATACCAAGCGTGTAGTTGCCTCGCCCGTCGAACGACTTCGACGATACTCCACGGAAATCACGCACGCGGGGCAGTGTCACCGAAACTAGCCGGTCTAGGAATTCGTACATCCGGGCGCCACGGAGCGTCACCATGCAACCGATCGGCATTCCCTCGCGCAGCTTGAAGGCGGCAATTGACTTCTTCGCCTTCGTGACCACCGGCTTCTGTCCCGCGATCTGGCCCAGTTCGTTCACCGCGCCATCCATCAGCTTGGCGTTCTGTGTAGCCTCGCCTAGCCCGATGTTTATCGAAATCTTCTGCACCTTCGGTACGGCCATCACGTTCTTATAGCCGAATTCCTTGGTGAGTTCCGGAACGACGTTTTTTACGTAGGTCTCTCTAAGTCTTGCGCCCATCTCGTTAAGCCTTCTTATCCATTGCCTCGCCTGTTTTGCGGGCGATGCGCGTGCGGCGTGTCTTACCGCCCACCGTGTCTACTTTGTATCCAACCCTCGTGGCCACGCCACCGGAGGTCAAAACCATCACGTTTGAAACGCTGATCAGGCTCTCCCTCTCCGCAATCCCGCCTTTCACTTGCTTTGCCGGATTCGGGCGGGTATGGCGCTTGATCATCATTACGCCCTCCACTAAAAGTTTGCCCTTATCGCGGACCACTTCGAGAACGCGCCCGGTCTTGCCTTTATCCTTTCCCGCGATCACCTTGACAGTGTCGTTTTTCTTGATACGAATCCGGGTGGATGTAGTTGCAGCCGCGCCGCGCCGAATGTTTCTTGTTTTCGGTGCCGCCATTTAGATTACCTCCGGAGCAAGCGAAACGATTTTCATGTAGCGCTTATCGCGCAGCTCGCGCGCCACCGGGCCGAATACACGCGTTCCGATCGGCTCGCCGACCTCATTGATCAATACCGCGGCGTTTGAGTCGAAGCGGATATAGGTCCCGTCCTTCCGGCGGGCTTCCTTACGCATTCTAACAATGACGCAGCGTACTACCTTACCCTTCTTGATAGCCGAATCGGGTGCTGCTTCCTTCACGCTCGCCGTGACTACGTCCCCAAGGCCGGCTCGTAAACCGAGGTCGCCGCCTCGCGGCAGGATGCACTGGAGCTTGCGTGCACCGCTGTTATCGGCCACCTCCAGCATTGTGCGCATTCCGATCATGACGTTTTCCCTTGTCCCTTTTAACTGTACTTAAATCGTTAAATTTTCAAACTGCCTACTACTTGATGCTCTTGTGTCCCGCAGTGGCAAGCCGCAGATTCGGATCGGCCAGGCTAACGGGCTCAACGCCCACCTGCACCGCTCTACGAATGATGTCGCCCAGCTTCCAGCGCTTCAAGCGGCTGAGCGGACGATGCTCGAGAATGCGCACCACGTCGCCCACTTTCGCGGATTGCTCTTCGTCGTGTGCGTAAAACTTCTTCTTCTTCGTGACGATTCGCTTGTACATCGGATGCGGTACCCGGCGGGTGACTTCGACGACAATCGTCTTGGCCATCTTGGTGGAGGTAACTTCCCCTACCTTCTCCTGCCCGGGCTTGTTACCAGGATTTACAGTTTGCTCAGCCATTCTTACTTTTCCTTCTTGGCTGACAGCTTCTTCGCTGACAGCTTCTTCTTGCCGGCCGGGTTCGCGGCCCCGGCAGCAGCCTGCGCATTCGCCGGATCCAGTTCACGCTCGCGGAGGATCAGAAGCATACGCGCCCGGTCCTTCTTCGCATCACGGTATTTCTTGAGGCCATCGGTCTGGCCCATGGACATCTGGAACCGCAACCGGAACAATTGTTCGTGAATGTCGGTCGACTGAGCGAGGAGTTCTCTTGAATCCAGGTCCCGTAGTTTCTGTGCGTTCATAACTTACGCCCCTTCAAATTCGCGCGTCACCAGTTTGGTGGGCAGCGGCAACTTCATCGCGGCCAGACGCATCGCTTCCTTCGCCACCTCAGGTGCCACGCCTTCCATCTCGAACAGAATACGTCCGGGCCGGATGACACACACCCACTGATCCGGTGCGCCCTTTCCCTTACCCATTCGGGTTTCGGCAGGCTTCTTCGTAATCGGCTTGTCCGGGAACATCCGGATCCACACCTTACCGCCGCGCTTGATGAAACGCGTCATGGCGATACGTGCCGCTTCAATCTGACGTCCAGTAATCCAGCCGCACCGCATTGCCTTGAGTCCGTACTCACCGAAAGCGAGACTGGAACCTCTCCAGGCCTTTCCGGTCATGCGCCCACGTTGCTGTTTTCTGTATTTGACCTTCTTGGGCATTAACATGGCGTTGTGATCTCCAAATTACCTGAAAAGTTATTCCGTGCCCTTATCGGGCTCGGTGGACGGCGTTACTTCCGGCTTCAATTCCTGCTTCCAACTGGGTTGCGGGCTCGACATCGGATTCGACATCGGGTTCGACATGGGCGGTGCAATGGGGCCTGCCGTCCGCGCCGGTTGCGGCATCTCACCGGGTAGCTGCTGCACTGCGCCACCACTCTGTTCTGGTGCGGAGTGAGAGCCTGACGGGGGCGCGGCGCTGTAACTGCCCTGTCCGCTGCCGCCAGGTCCACTGCCACCTGGTCCGCGGCGATCGCGGCCCCGATCGCGATCCCGGTCACGGTCACCGCGAGGAGCGCGGCGCGGTTCGGGATCATTCTTGAGAGGCTGGCGGCGACCGGTGTTCTCCAGAATTTCGCCCTTATAAACCCACGTTTTCACGCCAATGATTCCGTAGGTGGTGTGCGCCTCGCTGAAACCGTAGTCGAGGTCGGCACGCAGGGTATGCAGCGGAAGTTGGCCTTGCAAATACCATTCGCTGCGGGCGATTTCGTTTCCGTTCAAACGCCCCGATACGCGAACCTTGATGCCCTTGCAACCGAAGCGAAGTGCGCTATCTACCGCTTTGCGCATGGCGCGGCGGAATGCGACGCGCTTCTCGAGCTGCAGTGCGATGGACTCGCTGACAAGCTGGGCGTCCAGCTCTGGCTTATGTACTTCCTGAATATCAATGAATACTTCGCGGTTCGTCTTCTTCGCGAGATCCTGCTTCAGCTTCTCAATCTCGGCGCCTTTGCGGCCGATGACGATGCCGGGCCGCGAAGTGCGAATCGTGATCCGCAACTTGTTACCCGGACGGTCGACTTCAATTGAGCTAACGCCGGCCGACTTGAGACGCGCGCCGAGGGAAGCCTTCAGTTCCAGATCTTCCAGCAGAAGCCTGGCGTAGTCCTGTTTGGCGAACCAACGCGAACGCCAGGTCTTGGTGATACCCAGCCGAAACCCGTAAGGATGTACTTTTTGTCCCATTCGATTCCTTTACTTCTTTCCTGCCGTCTTTGGCCCGACCGTCACTATGATGTGAGACATCCGCCGTTGATAGCGATACGCACGGCCCATCGGCGCCGGACGAACACGCTTGGCGCGAGGCCCTTCGTTCACGTAGGCTTCGGTAACAATTAACTGATCGACGTCGACATCGTTCGACTTGTTTTCAGCGTTAGCAATGGCTGATCGCAATACCTTTTCGATGGTCGGCGCGAACCGCTTATTGGTGGCCTGCAGGATGGTAATCGCCTTGCCGGCCTGTTGTCCGCGAATCAGGTCAATGACCAGGCGCGCCTTCTGCGCCGATCCCCTGACATATCTCGCTTCTGCTCTAGCTTCCATATGAAATCTCCGTAGAATCCCCGGTTAGGAGGGCTTCGACGACTTCTCCGACGCGGACTTAGCCACGTGTCCCTTGAAAGTGCGAGTTGGTGAAAACTCACCCAGCTTGTGCCCCACCATGTTCTCAGTCACATAGACCGGGATGAACTTCCTCCCGTTATGCACTGCGAAGGTGTGACTAATGAATTCCGGCAGGATCGTGGAACGGCGTGACCAGGTCTTGATCACTTTCTTCTCGTTCCGATCATTCATGCCCTCGACCTTGACCATCAAGTGGTCGTCGACGAACGGTCCTTTATGTACTGAGCGGCCCATGCTACCTCTTCTTCGTCTTTCGGTTGACAATCATGCTGTCAGTCCGCTTGTTATTTCTGGTCTTATATCCACGCGTCGGTTGGCCCCACGGCGTCACCGGATGGCGTCCACCGGAAGTCTTGCCTTCACCACCACCGTGCGGGTGATCGACTGGATTCATGGAAACACCGCGGTTGTGCGGCATGCGTCCGAGCCAGCGGGACTTACCCGCTTTACCTAACGAAACATTTTCGTGCTCTACGTTGCCCACCTGGCCAACCGTCGCCATGCAGTCCACCAGCACGCGGCGGATTTCGCCCGAAGGCAGCTTCAGCAGCGCGTACTCGGCTTCTCGGGAAACCAATTGAGCTTGCGCGCCGGCCGAACGAGCCATCTGCGCGCCTTTTCCAGGCTTCAATTCGATATTGTGAACCACCGTGCCGGGAGGAATGTTCTTCAGCGGCAGCGCGTTCCCAATCAGAATGTCTGCTTCAGCACCCGAGGTAACGGTGCGCCCCACTTCGAGACCCACTGGACAGATGATGTAGCGCTTCTCGCCGTCGGCATAGTTCAGCAGTGCGATGCGGGCCGTGCGGTTTGGATCGTATTCAATAGATGCGACCTTGGCCGGAATACCAGCCTTGTCACGCTTGAAATCGATCATCCGGTAGGACTGTTTTGCGCCGCCGCCGATGAACCGCGATGTGACGCGCCCCGTGTTGTTACGGCCGCCGGTCCGCTGCTTGCCTGTCACCAGCGACTTTTCGGGAGTCTGCTTGGTGATTTCTTCGCGAGACACGACGGTTTGGTACCGGCGTGTCGGCGTTGTCGGTCTATATGATTTAATGGGCATCCGATTCTATCTCTAAATTCCGTTGTCTCTACGTGGTCGCGCCTAAATCGTGGTCGCGCCTAAATCTCTGCGTACTCCGGCATCTTTTCGCCCGCCTTCAGCCGCACGTACGCTTTCTTCCAATCCGGTCGATATCCGGTGAACCGGCCGCGCCGGCCCAGTTTGCCGACGGTATTGATCGTCCGGACATCGGCTACCTTGACTTTGAAAATCTTCTGTACTGCCGTCTTAATCTGTGTCTTGTTGGCGTCGGGCAACACTTCGAAGCACAAAGTGTTTTCCTCGTCTTTCTTGTTCACGCCCTTCTCAGTAACAATTGGGCGGCGGATTATTTCGTAAACGTTCATATAGCCAGCGCCTCCGAGAATTTTCTTGCAGCGGCTTCCGACAGTAGCACCAGTTGGTGCCCCAGGAGATCGTAAACTGTCACTTCCCGGGTTGCCAGCAGTTTCACGCCTTCGAGATTCCGCGAACTCAGCACCAGATTGCGTCCGGCCGAACTGCCATCCTGCGATTCCAGCAGCACGTCAACCAATAGCACCTTACGGTGGCCTTCGAGTGCCTTGATCGCGACAGCGAGCGATTTGGTCTTATGATCGGTCAGGTTGAACTCTTGCACTACCTTTAGCTCACCGTCCCGAAGCTTCGCTGTCAGAGCGGAGCGCAACGCGCCTAGCTGCATCTTGCGGGGCAGTTTGTAGCTGTAATCGCGGACTACAGGACCAAACGTCGTTCCACCGTGACGCCATAGCGGCGACCGGATAGAACCAATTCGCGCACGTCCAGTTCCTTTCTGTTTCCAAAGTTTCTTACCGGAACCCGACACTTCATGGCGGGTCTTGGTCTTGGCATTGCCACCCCGGCGCGCCGCCTGGCTGTGACGAACCGCCTCATAGATGAGCGCCTCATTCACGTCAGCCGCGAATACCGAATCGGAAAGGTCGACGCTGCCGACTTTCTGGTTTTTCAAATCTAAAATATCTACACTCGGCATGGTGATCTCTACCTTTTCGCCCGGCGTACGAGCACGTATCCGCCGTTGGGTCCGGGCACTGCGCCCTTCACCATGAGAACGTTATCTTCCGTATCTACCTGAATTACTTCCAGATTGCGCACCGTCACCCGGTCAGTACCCATGTGGCCCGCGCCGCGCATACCCGGAAATACACGAGACGGAAAGCTCGAGGACCCGATTGAACCAGGAGCGCGGTGATGCATTCCGCCGTGCGTCGCATCTCCACCGCGGAAGTGATGACGTTTCACAAAGCCCGCGAACCCGCGACCCTTGCTGATTCCGATCACATCCACCTTATCGAAAGGCTTGAATTCATCTACAAGAATACGGTCGCCAAGCTTCAGTTCCCCGTCTCCGCCACCCTGTAGCCGCAGCTCGCGGGTGAATCTTGCGCCTTCGACGTTTGCCTTCTTCAAATGGCCTGTCATGGGCTTGTTGATGCGCGAAGCTTTAATAAACTCCAACAGACCAAGTTGCACCGCGTCGTAACCATCCGTTGCCGGAGTCTTCCGCTGCGTGACTACACAAGGGCCGGCCTTCAACAACGTGACTGGCACTACCTGTCCGTCCGCGCGGAAAATCTGCGTCATCCCGATTTTTTTGCCAAGAATACCTGGACTCATAGTTCCCCTGAACCAGTGGAGCGGTCTGGTGTCTTCACCAGCCGCCACCCACCTCTATCTATCTCTTATTTTTCCCGAACGCTTTGATCTCTACATCAACGCCGGCCGGCAGATCCAATTTCATCAGCGCGTCCACGGTGTCCTGGGTCGGTTCCAGAATGTCGAGGAGCCGTTTGTGAGTTCTGATCTCAAACTGCTCCCGCGACTTTTTGTCAACGTGCGGCGAACGGAGAACCGTATATCGGTTTCTCATCGTTGGCAGAGGGATCGGCCCCGCCACCTGCGCCCCGGTCCTTTTTGCAGTGTCGACGATTTCCGTCGTCGATTGATCGAGGATCCGGTGGTCGTACGCTTTTAATCGAATGCGAATACGTTCTCTTATCATGGTGAATTACGGGATGATCTCAGAAACGGTACCGGCGCCCACCGTACGGCCGCCTTCCCGAATTGCAAACCGCAGACCCTTATCCATGGCGATCGGCGTGATCAACTCCACTTCCAGGCTGACGTTATCGCCAGGCATCACCATTTCGGTGCCTTCCGGCAGTTGCGCCACACCCGTCACGTCCGTCGTG
>JANYCV010000391.1 GCA_025360145.1 Acidobacteriaceae bacterium | reverse complement strand
ATCAGCTTCGCGCCGCCGCGGGCGAATCGCTCATAGCGCCGATACGTCAATTCACCGGGGTGCCCGTCGAGCGTGGCGTCGCAACCTTCCATCGGGTGCACCGCGATGGAATTCCCCACGGTGAAGTTTCCCACCCGAACTTTCCGGGCCAGAATAGATTTTATGTTTTCGGGGTTCTCTTCGAATCGTACGTGAGATGCGCCTGCTGCCTCAGCGCCGTGCTGCAGTTCGCTCAGCGTCTTGTAAGTAAAGTGTTTCATCTTCCTTCTTATGCCGCGGCAACAACGCGATCGCGATGGCGCCAATCACTGCCACCACGAACACCACTGTCAGTGCCGTAGAGTAACTTCCAACTGCTTCCCGCAGCCTGGCAATGCCATAGGGGAACCACGTCTGGCCGATTGTATCGGTGGGCAGGATGATGGCCATCGCACGCGCCAGCGAATTTACGCCGAACTGCTCGGCGGCCATTAGCGGAATCAGCATGTAGTCGGCGCCCATGCCGAACCCGAACAGGACAGCGAAGACATAGACATACTCCTGCTTCATTGGAGTTACCAACAGCAGGATTGGGATGGTGACGGACACCAGGAAATAAGTGCAGACCATGACGATTTTCTTGGGCGCACGGTCGGCAATCCAGCCGACGAACAGGCGTCCGATGATGCTGGACCAAAGAATTAGCACGTTCGCCGTCGTCCAGATATCATTCAACTGCTTTGTATTGGTGAAGCCCTGGTCTTCAAACACGAACTTCATATGAAAATTGACAGCGCCAATGGCGCCGATGGAGCAAAAGCTGCCCACGGTCAGGAGCCAAAACGCGGGCTGCCGCAACAGAAAGGCGAAGGACTTCTGTTCGATCTTCTGATCGGCCGAAGGAACACTCTCGCCATCGGGAAACTGACCGACATCGGCCGGTTTGTTTTTCAGGACCCAGATCGCGATGGGCCAGGCCAGCAGTACGCACACTCCCAACACCTGAAGCGCCACATGAAATCCATAGTGGTTGGCGACGTAGTTCACCAACAGCGATCCGGCCGAACCGAAAAGCCCCACGCCGACGTACACCATTCCCATAGCCATGCCCCGCTTTTTGCGGAACCACTGCGAGACGATCACCTGATGGGGAATGGGGCCGGAGAGAATGTAGCCGACGGTGTAAACGAAAAATAGCGAATAGTAGAACATCAGGCTACCGGGCATGTAAGCGAAGCCTGTAAACGCGAGGAACGTGAGTGCGGTTCCAATGAGGATCAGTATTTTTGGGCTGAACCGGTGGATCAGCATGGGGCCTACCCATAGCGTGAACAAAGCGGCCAAGGGAAAGCCCAGCACGGCATCGGCGCGCGACCACCCGAAGCCGCCTTGCGCAATCGGCTTGGTGTAGTAGTTGTAGAAGAAGCCGAGATTATAGTAAGGCAATCCGACGGCCAGGCCGAAGGTGATAAAACTGGCCGCTGCTACCCACCATCCGTAAAACTTTTTATTCATTGGAGATCCCCGGGACGACCTCTACTTATATCATCACAAGCTGCGCAGGTGAAACCCGCCGTCTACATTTAGTACCTGGCCGGTGGAATAGTCAAGCAGTCCATCGGCAATCGCGCGAACGGCCCGGGCCACATCCGAAGCCTCACCCATGCGTCGTTGCGGCAGTAAGCCGTTGGCGATTTTCTCCTCATAGGCACTCTCCACCGCGGCGATCATGTCCGTGCGGATTACGCCGGGCCGGACCTCAAACACCTTTACTCCGCTGGCCGCCAGCCGTTGCGCGTAGAGCGCGACCGTCATGCTGAGGCCGGCCTTCGAGATGCAATACCCGGCGCGATTCACCGACGCGGTATACGAGGAAATCGAAGTGACGAATACAATGCGGCCGCTGCCCTGCTTTTCCATCCAGCGTGCGGCAAGCTGAGTGAGGAAGTGCGGCCCCTTCAAATTGGTGGCGATCAATTCGTCGAAACTTTCCTCGGTCTCCTCCAGAATGTCGCGGCGTTCCCGCGGAGCCATGCCCGCATTGTTGACCAGTAAATCCAGGCGTCCGAATCTTTCGCGGACAAACGCAATCAAGGCTTCGCGATCCGCCACGGAAGAGATGTCGCACTGAAACGGTACGGCTCCCGTGGCAGCCTGCAACGACTCCGCCGCGTCCCGGCGGCACCGGTACGTGGCAACTACCGTATGTGTTCTGGAGAGGTCTTCCGCGATGCCGCGGCCGATTCCCCGGCTTGCGCCTGTGACAACTGCAATCGGATAATCCACTAACGGGAGTTTACAAGATACGGGAGGACCTTTGCGACCGCCACCCACGGATTCCCCAGACGAGCCATCCATGCTTAACAACGTGACTTTGATTGGCTACCCTTGCTCTGACGCCGAATCGCGCACCACCCGCAACAACGCCACGGACTGCAACCAATTTCCCGCCGCGTCGTTCGCCGCCAGCGTTGGAAAACGCGATCAGGGAATTGCATGCATGCGCTGCCTCCGAAAACGGCAACAGGATGCAAAAGGAAATCCAACATGCTTGTAGAGTCGCCACTGCAGGCCGGATCATTCGATTCCGAGTAACTTAACGAATGCGTCGAACAATTTAGCCGAAGGCTTTTAGTCTTATGCCAGGGGCCGGCACGGTATCGCCGCCGTCGTCAAAGTGTGAGAAATTCGCGCCCACGCCGTCTTTACAGAGAATCGCTTGCCGGTCAGCGCTCTTGTGACTGGCAACGTCTCTCAGAATTTCTTTGAGCGTGCCGACGCGCAGAGCTTTGTGTGCGGGAACGGCGACGCGATGCGGAGTTGGCTCCTGCGTCTGCAAGATGATAT
>JANYCV010000513.1 GCA_025360145.1 Acidobacteriaceae bacterium | reverse complement strand
CCTTAGACCGGGTGTGTCAGGATGGAGCGCGGAATTTGTCAAAATGGGTATGTGCTTTACTGAAGTGGGTACGGTCTCGCAACGTTTCGTGTGGCTGGCGCATTGGCGCCTTCGTCCCGCTTCCGGGCAGAGGGACGAAGGCGTCCCGCGCCGGCCAGGGGGCCCGCCCCACAAGGGCTGCTGCCGTCGTAATTACCTGAGTCAAGCACATGCCCAGCTTTGTCCAAATGCATCTGAATCCTAAAGTGGGCGTGCTATTGCACTGTCGTGATCGCTGTTGTCGCCGCGCGTGGATTGAGCACGACTCACAATCGCGGCTACCCTGGGTGGCAGCGAAGCCGCCTTCGGCCAATAGCGGCTTTTGCGGCGCGGTCCAGCCCAAAAGTAACCGTGATTGGTGCCGGTCTGAGCGGGTTCGCGGCGGGATACGCACTGTCAAATGCCGGCCATTATGTAACAATTCTCGAGGCCCGATTGGGGCCGGACGAAAGAGTGCTCCTATTGCCGGTCGGCTGACCTTCGATTCAACGATCTTGCATTCAACTTGCTATGAGTAACTATCTTTACGCATAAGACGCCCTGACTACGAGGAACTACTCTTTGACACTCCGTACGTGTGCGCTTCGGACGGCACTTTGGGCGACGTGGGCCGCAACTGTATGCGCTCAGACTGTTTATCTAAGACCTGCGCCTCGCGTCGATTTGCCTAGCGTGATTGATGGAAATAGCGCTGCGTTCTGGGCCGACGGTCGATTGAACCTCTTCCATTCCACTGGAGTTCCGTCGATCAGCCGGGGGCCGAACCAGTTTTCGCTGGGCTTTGCGGAACCGGTAGAATTCGATTCCTCCGATCATAAGCCGGTGTGGTTTGAAGCCGCATGGCAGGACGAGGACGGCACGCTGTTTCTTTGGTACCACCACGAACCGGGCGGGGTCTGCCGGGGAAATTCGTTGACGGCTCCGAAAGTGGGGGCGGCCATCTCGCGGGATGGGGGCAAGACGGTGCAGGATCTTGGGATTGTTCTGGAATCCGGGGATGCGGTGGACTGCGGCGCACAAAATGGCTTCTTTGCCGGCGGGCACGGAGACGCTTCGGTAATTCTGGACCGGGAAAAGAAGTACTTCTATTTCTTTTTCACCAACTACGGCGGACAGGTGGAGGAACAGGGCGTCTCGGTGGCGCGGATGGCGTTCGAGGACCGGTATCAGCCGGCCGGTGCGGTTCACAAATATTACGGGGAAGATTGGCGGGAACCGGGAATTGGAGGACACGTGAAGCCCATTTTTCCGGCGGCGCGGGCCTGGCAGCATAGTGACGCCGATTCGTTCTGGGGCCCATCGATTCACTGGAACACGCATCTGGAACAATTTGTGGTGTTGTTGAACCGGTCGTGCTGCAAGCCAGGTTGGCCGCAGGAAGGAATCTATGTCAGCTTCAACAGCGATTTGAGCCAGCCTGAGGCGTGGCGGCCGGTGCAGCGGATTCTGGCAAAGTCCGAGATCGCATGGTCTCCGGGATACTACCCGCAGGTGCTTGGGTTGGAGGATGGACAGACGGACAACTACGCCGGGCAGGTGGCGCGTCTTTATGTCCACGGGCGATCCGTTTGGGAGATTATATTTGAGGGGAAGACCGTCGATCCGGAACCGGAACCTAAACCGGAACCTGATTCTTGCTTGAACGGGGAGATCCCTTGCAATATCCGGCCACGACCGTAGGCTGCCGCGAGTTAGCGTTTGGCCCAGTATCTGTCGCGGGCTTGCACGATCAGGTTCTTGGGCTTGGCGGTTAATTGGATCTTGCGGAATTCGGAGATGCGGACCGGTACATCCGAGACGTAGCCCAAGCTGTACTGGCTGCGCAGTTCGTCCTGAATGAGGTCGAAGACCTGTTCGATGCCCTGTTTCTTTGAGACTTCGAAGAAGCCGGCGCCGGTCTCCTTGGCCATGCGCATCATCGCGCGGCGGCCCTCGGCTGAATTGGAATCCGAAAACAAGATCGCGTAGATGAGGGTGTCGGCGCGTTGAGCTGATTCGATTGCATCGGAGAGCCGGGAGTCGCTGCCGAAATCCTCGCCGTCGGAGAGCACGATCAGCGCCTTGCGGCCCTGCTGCGATTTCATGACGTCCTTGGAGGCAGTGACGACGGCGTCATAGAGCAGCGTGCCGCCGCCGCTTTGATTCAGTAACTGCGCGCGGGTGGGGGTTTCGACGAAGGCCAGTGCTGCGTCGAGTTCGCGGCGGGATGTGGTGAGGGGCTGGCGGAACTGCACATTCATATCGAATTGGATGAGGAAGAAATGGTCCTTGTTTTCGCGCAGGACCTGGTCGATGAAGCGGAAACTGGCGCCGCGCTCGGCGTCGAGCACGCGGCGCTGGCTCATGCTGGTGTCGATCAAGAGCCCGACGGTGAGCGGAAGGTCCGATTGGCGGGCGAAGTAGGTGATGGCCTGCGGGCGGCCGTTTTCGAGGATGGTGAAATCGTCTTTGGCGAGGTCACGGACGATCTCGCGGTTTTTCGTGAGCACGTTCGCGAGGATGTTGACTACTTTCACATCCGAGGAAAAAATGGGGACGTCCTGGCCGGAGATGAATGTATTGGACCAGAAAAGTCCGGCGGCAGTGAGAGCGAACTCGCGCCGGGAAAGGCCGCGCGCCGCGAGAGGATTAAATGTTTGCAAGAGGACTCCTAGACAGAGATGCGTCGCGGGCGGCGGTGGTTACGGGATTTCGAGGTATGGGCTATATAGTGGACTGATGCCGGATTCGGCCACACTTTTGATTCATTGCCCCGATAGAAAGGGAATTGTCGCGACGATTTCCAGCTTTCTGTATTCGCTTGGAGCGAATATTTTGCACGCGGATCAGCATCAGGATAGGGATATGCGGTTATTTTTCACGCGCATTGAGTGGGATCTGGCGGACTTTGCGCTGGACGATACCGGGTTCCGCACGGCTTTTGATCCGTTGGCGGCGGAGTTCGGGATGCGGTGGGAATTGGCTTATTCGACGGTACGTCCGGCGGTGGCGATTTTCGTCTCGCGGTATCAGCACTGTCTGTTGGACCTGCTGTACCGGCACCAGATCGGCGAGTTGCGGTGCCGCATTCCGTTGATTGTCAGCAACCATGGCGATGCGCGCGACCTGGCCGCCTTCTATGGAATCCCGTTTCATCAGGTCTCGATGAATAGCGGGAATAAGGCGGAGGCGGAGCAGGCGCAGTTGGCGCTGCTGGACGAGCATGGCGTTTCGCTGGTGGTGCTGGCGCGCTATATGCAGGTACTATCGCCCGAATTTGCCGGGCATTATCCGCAGCGGATCATCAATGTCCACCATTCGTTTCTGCCGGCGTTCAGCGGGGCACGGCCTTATCATGCAGCCTATCAGCGCGGGGTCAAGGTGATTGGGGCGACCAGCCACTACGTGACGGCGGAATTGGACGAGGGGCCGATCATCGAGCAGGATGTGCTGCGAGTGTCGCATCGGGATCAAGTCGACGATCTGGTGGAGAAGGGCCGCGATCTGGAACGAGTGGTGCTATCGCGCGCGGTCCGGTGGCATCTGGACCACCGGATACTGCACTATTCGGGGAAGACGGTAATTTTCGACTAGCCGATTGCATTTTCTAATCCGAAGAACGAGCCTGAACTAATGAAATCAGGCAGGCGCGATACCGGGGCTCCGGTGTGTGGTTTGTTTGATGAAGAAAAGTGTTCGGTCGCGGGCGCTGTTGGAATGTGACCGGAGCAAGCCCCGTACCTTCTTTCCGGTAACCCCTCTGCCTGCTCTCGAAATAAAGTTCCTCGCTTGCGTTTAAAAATATCCGGAATTGCTCCCGCATGCCGATGATCATGCCCCGGCATCCGTCAACATTCCCTTAGGCTCATCGTGGATTCGACAAGACTCCGGGTTGCGTTGAACCTGCCGCTTTCCAAGAAGGATCTGTCCGGCATCTAAGAGGCGAGGCCGGACGCTGAAAGACATGGGGAACTATCCTCAAACGCTCACTTTTCTGGCCGCGCATCTGGTCTACAGCGATGCGATCCAGACAGTGATCACTGTTCCTTCGCAGTTTGGAAACGGCGAGTTAAAGATCCTGCCGGAGAGCCTGACACACGCGATTCCGATGGTGCGGTTTGTCGGCTTCAGCAGCGACATTCTCTTCAACTGCATAGCGGAAGCAATCGGCGCGAAACGCGTTGTGGTGCTGGCGGTGGCGATCTGGACCGGCGTCCTGCTCGCCAGTTAATTCCCGGTGAAGACACCACGGCGCCGTTCTTCGTCATGACCGCGGTGGTCGGCATCGTGATAGGCGGCAGCCACGGGTTGATCCGCTCGCGCTATTCGCTGATGATTCCGAAGGTCTGCGAAAGTGAGTACTTCAGCCCGTACGAAATCAGCGACACGGGTCTGTGTTGGATCTGCCTGCTGCTGTTCGGCCCCGCGCTGCAATACACAAAGAGCTGCCGGCTGTCGATTCTGTCGCTGAGTTTGAATCGGGTCTGACAGGTCTCCGGGAATCCGATTAATCCGTCCGCAGCATCCCACTGGCGTTCCGCTTCGGCACCGACCCGACCGGAATCTTTTTCACGACCTTCATTGTCTGGATGTCCACCACCACCGTGACATCATCTCCCGCGACGGCTACATACAAGCCCTTCCCGTCGGGCGTGATGGTGAGCCAATCCGGATGGAGCCCGACCGGAACCATCTTGAGGAGTTTGTAATCCGGCAGCGAGTAGGCAACGACAGAGTCGTAAAACTTGCTTGTGGCCCATAGCATTCTTCCGTCCGGCGTGATGGCCAACCCATGCGACGGCGAGCCCTGCAGTCCCTCGGTCTCCCTCTCATGCCCAGGGAGGTCCGGCAGCGTGATCCGCCGAATCTCCTTCCGGGACGCAAAATCGACCACCGCAAATCCGTGGAAGCCGGAGAGCTGGACGATGATATTCTTCGTTGAACCATCCGGATTCCGGGTGAAGGCCATCGGCCGGATGCCGGCGCTCATCGTCAGCGTCCAGGAAACCGTATCGGTGGACGTGTCTATGACGTTAATCGTGCTAGCCGCAATAGATCCGGCGACCGCATACCTGCCGTCCGGCGTCACATAAACGTTGTGGATCTCGCCCTTGACGGGAATGCTTTTCACGTTGGTGAGCGACGCCGTATCGATGACGTCCACCACACCGGGGGCCTGCCTGATTCCGACATAGACACGGGTGCCGTCTTTAGCCACATCCACGTTATTGGGCCGGCCGCTCAGCGGAATTCGCTTCAAGACTTTGAGTGTCCTGGCGTCCACCACGTCCAGAGTCCTCAGCGCTTCATCGGTAACGTAGATCCGGGTTCCGTCGGGCGCGATCACGATACCGTGCGGCGCCTCGATATCCTCGATCGTCGCGACCACTTGATTGGTTGCGGGGTCGATCACATGAATGTTGTCGCCGGCGGAGTTCGTTTGAAGAACACGGACCGCGCCCGAGGCCAGCGAAGTTAACGTAATGAGTATTCCGAGAACCGTGCCCTTCATTTTAAATCTCCCGTGGTCTGACCGCGCACCCATGCCGAGAGTACCCGCCATTCGGGATCGCTCTGCGAGTTCCAGTGTTTGCCGCCGGCATGGAAGCGATCGCCACCCGCCTCCTTCGCGAGCGGATGAAGCAGCAGCGGGCTCTTGTTTGGCGCCCCCGGCACGACGAAAAGCTTCCACATTGCAAAGTGCCTGCGCGACTGCTCTTCGTTCCAGTTCGTAGCTCCGGGCGCGAGCGGTTCCAAACCCGGACTGCCATGGTCATGACAAGTAACACAGCGCGCGTGTCCCGGACGCTTGGCGAGGAAGATGGGCTGCACCCGCTCTTTGAAAAAGGAGTAGTCGAGTGCAGGCTTGGCCGGCGTTGAACCAGGTTGCGGAGCAAGCAGCGCTGCGAGTGTCAGGATCAAAAGACTCGCGGGGTTCAGGAACGGGAACATGGAATGAATGAGCTCCTTTGCGAGGGTATTATATCCCGTTTAGGGGACCGGTTCGAAGTTTGGATCTCCGGCAAGTGAGGACCGGTCATCGCTGTTTGCCAAGTCGAGTTCAGACTATGACACATCAGTTCATATACCATCGAAGGATGCTTGCAAAACGGCTGATCCCCGTCTTCTACATTTCCTTAGCTGCCGCGAATGCCCAGGAGTTCGCGTCGCGATGCGCCCCTTGCCACGGTTCGGATGGCGCGGGCGGCGAACGGGGTCCGAACATCGTCGATGGCCGCCGCTCCCGCACGCAATCGAAACAAGCCCTGCGCGACGTGATTCACAATGGCATCCCCGAATCCGGTATGCCCGCCTTTCCGCTCCCCGAGGCGACGCTGAATTCCATCGTCGATTTCGTCATCGCCCTTCGCTCGCCAGCGGCCGATCAGAAATTGCCCGGCGATGCCGAAGCCGGCAAGCGCTTCTTCGCCGGGAAGGGAAAGTGCGATGGCTGCCACATGATCCGCGGTGCAGGTGGCGTGCTGGGTCCGGACCTCTCGAATCTCGGCGGCTCCAGCCGGCTGGCCTTCATTGTCCAGTCCCTTCGCGATCCCAGCGCCACCATCGCGCCCGGCTTCAGGCTGGTGACCGCACATCTGAAGAACGGCAAAACTTTACAAGGGCTTGCAAAGAATGAGAGTAATTATGACTTGCAGATGCACGCACTGGACGGCTCGCTGCAACTGCTGACGAAGAGCGACATCACGAGCCTGGTTCACGAGCCGAAATCTCTGATGCCGCCCGCGAACGGGACCCCGGAAGAGATCCGCGATCTGACCGCCTACCTCGCGGGCCTGCGTTTGGATGGCGCTCCTTTCACCGCCACTCCGAATCCGAAGCTTGACGCAGGCGTGTCATCCGCCGAACTCGCCAACCCCAAACCCGAAAACTGGCCCAGCTATCATGGGCGGCTGAGCGGGAACCGGCACAGTCCGCTTCGCAGCATCGACACCACGAACGTCGCCGGCCTCGCGCCGAAATGGTACTTCCCTATCAGCAACGCCCGGCGCCTGCAGGTAACGCCCGTCGTGGTGGACGGAGTGATGTATGTCACCACCGCCAATGAAGTATTTGCGCTGGACGCCCGCAGCGGACGCCAGATCTGGCACTACGCGCGCGCGCTGACCAAGGGCGTGATCGGCGACGCGGGCGGCGCCATCAATCGCGGCGTGGCCGTGCTGGGCGAACGCGTATTCCTGGCAACCGACGACGCACACGTGATCGCACTTCACCGCGCCAACGGCAATCTGCTGTGGGACGCCGAGATGGCGGACTTCCGCCAGCACTACGGCGCCACATCCGCTCCAATGGTGGCGGGCGATCTGGTGCTGTCCGGCACGTCGGGAGGGGACGAAGGCGCACGCGGATTCATCGATGCCTTCAAGGTCGCAACCGGCGAACGCGCCTGGCGATTCTGGACCATGCCTAAGCCCGGCGAACCGCTATCGGAAACATGGGTAGGCCGCGCCATCGAGCACGGCTGCGCCACCGCCTGGCTGACCGGCACCTTTGACCCCGCCGCTAATCTCATCTACTGGCCCACCGGCAATCCCTGCCCGGACTACAACGGCGACGAACGGAAGGGTGACAATCTGTATTCCAGTTCGGTGGTCGCGCTGGAACCTGCCACGGGGAAGCTGCGTTGGTACTACCAGTTCACGCCGCATGACCTGCATGATTGGGACGCAACGGAAACCCCGATGCTGGTGGACACCGAATTCGGCGGCCGCCCGAGAAAGCTGCTGCTCCAGGGGAATCGCAATGGGTTCTTCTACGTGCTGGACCGGCTGACCGGAGAATTCCTGCTCGGCCAGCCGTTCGTGAAGAAAATGACCTGGGCCAGCGGCATCGGCGCCGATGGCCGTCCGAATCTTCTTAAAAACTCCGAGCCTACACCGCAAGGCACAAAGGCCTGCCCGGCTGTTGAGGGCGCGACGAACTGGATGTCTACCGCGTTCAATCCGGACACCGGACTGTTCTACCTGATGGCGCTGGAGAGTTGCAACATCTATACGAAGTCCTCGGCGTGGTGGGAGCCCGGCCAGTCCTTCTATGGCGGCGGCACACGGCGCGTTCCCGGAGAGCCGGGGCAGAAGTTCCTGCGCGCGCTAGACGTGAAGACCGGCAAGATCGTGTGGGAGGTTCCGCAAGTGGGCCCGGCCGATAGCTGGGGCGGTGTGCTCTCCACCGGCGGAGGCCTGGTATTCTTCGGGGACGACAGCGGAGCGCTGGCAGCCGTGAACGCAACAGATGGAAAACCGCTCTGGCATTTCCACACTAATGAAACCTGGAAAGCTTCGCCGATGACCTACGCCGTGGACGGGAAACAGTTCGTCGCGGTAGCGGCAGGCGCCAATATTATCGCGTTCGGTTTACCGTGATGCGCTGTCGTATCCACTCGTGTATCCCCGGCACGTGCTGCGCGGGCTGACGACGCACGGCGATTCACTGGCATCTTCATCAGGCAGCGCGTGGACGGTCACTTCCACAGGGAACTGATTCAGATGGGCGATCACCAGGGCGGCGAACGCGATAGTCGTAGCAGACAGCGGTTTCAATCCAAGGCCCTCACACTTATATACGCGTAAAAACCCAGTCGGTGTCGGCCAAATGGAAATTCTTTTTGCGGGGTTTGTGCTTGACTCAGGTAATTGCTTTGGCAGCCGCCAGGGTGGGGCGGTCACACTGAACTGCGCGGGACGCCTTCGTGCCGCTGCCGGAAGCGGAGGCTGGGTCTCGGCGCGGGCAAGGGTGCCAGCCCCACGAAATGCTGCAAGTCCCTACCCACCTGATTCAATCGCGTTCCCAGGTTATATTCTTCAGTAGCCGACGGAAGCGGCGATCCACGCTTCGACGCCCGCATCCAAAGCAAGCGGGCGGCCGCTCAACACCACGTCGTGAAAGACCCGCAGGTGGAAGCGTGAGCCCAACTTTTGCTGCGCTCGCGGTTCCTTGAACTTCAGTTTGCCGATCTTACCCTAGATCCGGCGGTTCGACTGCTACGAATCGCAGCAAGTCACTGAAATGCGTCAGAATTTCAACCGCTCGCAGTTCGCCTGCATCTGCTTGCGGCTAACAGTGTATTGGATTTTGAGTGGCTTTAACTGCCGGATTATCCTACAAAACGGCAGTGCACCGGCCAGAAACTGCGTAACCCGCTCATCGCCAAGCTATTGCGCTGAAGGGGATTGTAACCCGAACGGTGGACCGCGGTGCAGTTCGAACCCCTGCCGATTCAATGGCTTGTCGGGTCGGGCCATTACCGGCTGCCGTTTTTAGGATTACAGGCTATACGCTAAAGCCCTGCCCGCGCGGTGGCGAGGAAGACCGTGTTCCCAATCGGCGTCGAGGATTTTTACGCAAGCTGCAGGAAGAAGCGCGCTCCTGGGCATAGGCCGTCAGGAGCGCGATGGGAGGAAACGAATCGAGGTGCTTGCGTCCAAGCACGGCGCAAAAATTACTTGACGCCGGCGGGCTTGGGAGCGGCAGGAGCAGCCGGTTTCGGAGCAGCAGCAGGAGCGGGCCTGAATGGAGCGGTAGCCGGTTTCGCCGACGGTACCGCGGTCATGCTGGGAGAGTTCTTGTCGTAGAGGGCAATAATATCGCGCGTGACATCAATGCCGTTCGCCGCGAAAAGTACCGGCGATGTCTGCTGGTTGCTTACGTCCAAAATCAACGCATAGCCGTTGTCGTTCGAATACTTATCGAGCACGGCCATGATTCTGCCGCCGAGTTCGTTTAATACCTTCTGATTCTCCTGATCGAGATCCGCCTGCGCATCGTCCACATCGCGGCTGAAAGCCTTCTTCTTCTGGTCGATTTCGCGCATCAACTTCTGCTTGGCTTCTTCCCCGCCCACATTGCTGCTCTTGTTGAGCTGCTCTTGCAGCGCAACAATATCGCCTTGCCGTTTTTCGAGGTCCTTTTTCTTCGGAGCCGAACGGGCTTCCAGCTCCTGGAGGGCCTTTTGACCGTCCTTGGTGCCCAGAATGGCGTTCTGGATATGAATGATGCCGACCTTGGTCGGAGGTTGCGCCGTCTGCGCGCTCGAAATCATGGCCAGGCCGAGGGCCAGCGAGGGCAGAGCTAAGGAACTAAGTTTCACGTGTAAGACTCCTGAATTGATCATACTAGCATAACTAAGCGGTAAGCCCATCCGGGCCAGCCGCCAAAACCTAGAACGTTCTCCCGATGGAGAAACGGAATGTGCTCTTCTTCTCGAAGAACGGTGAGGGCGTTCCATAGATGCCCACCGCCTGCCGGAATGTCGCGGCATTGGGGAAGATCGATCGATCGGCGACAATCGGCGCCTGTAGGAACTGCTCCACACGAGTCGGGTTGTAGGCCCAATACAATCGGAACGGGGCATTCACCACCGGCATCATCACCTGCAACTCAAGACCGGTGGAAGTTCGAATCTTCGCCGTGCCGGGCGAGACATAGGCTTGGCCGCTAAAATTAGCTTGCGGAAACTTCCCATTCAGTTCAGCGAGCCGTCCAGGGTTGAGCGCAAGCTGGGCGGGCCTGGAAATCTTGTTAACTCCGGCGTCGAAGAACGCGGCCAGGATCACGGGGCCGAAGATCGGGATGCGATACTCGAAGTTACCGACGCCCTGTGTATCGCCGCCCGGAAACGTCAGCTGATAAATCGGAATCTCCTGAGTGACGGCGGCAGTGGTTACTTGGCCGTTTACAATAATTTTCTGCGTGCGGGGAGTGCCGTCATTGTTGAGGACGTTGACCGGCGCCGAGCTGGGAATGTAGGCAATGGGGCTGATTCCCCAGATCTCAAATCCGCGAATGTCGTTCTCGCCGCCCATGTAGAAGCGGTTAAACGGCGGAGCCACCTTGCCGCCAAACCCGGTCAGGAAGCGGCCCAATCCGTGCATACCGATGACATGACCCGTCTTGAATCCCTTGCGGAAGTACTTCATGTCGATGGTCGGCTCAAGCATGTTCACGTTGCCGCCGAGAGCGCTGCCGGCGAATGTGGTCGAGAAGTAAATCGATTTTCCCGCCGTCGGAGTAATCGGATGGTTGACGGTGTTGTAGCTGAAGGATGGGACCACTTTGCTGGTCTTAATGCCGCTCAGCGAGTTCGGGCCGCCAATACCTTGGAAGTTAATGAACTGGAAATACTGTTGCGAAGCAGTCGATAGCGTCGTAATGTTCGAGACGTCGTAGCCGTAGGTCAAACCCAGGCGCGCGAAGCTCAGTTTCTTCATCGGATAGCTGACGTAGGTAGTAAAACCGTAGCCGTTTGAAACATAGTTGAGCAAATTATCTTTGCCGAGGGCATTGAACAGCGGGATCAGGTTTCTCCCCGAGGTGAGTGAGACTTCCCTGCCCTGGTCGTAATTGAAGCGGTTGGTGTATATGGT
>JANYCV010000354.1 GCA_025360145.1 Acidobacteriaceae bacterium | reverse complement strand
GGTGTGTTGCGCGATGGAAGCCAGTGCTTCTTCCGGCTTCTGAAGCTTCAACAGTGCATCCACCCAACGGGACGCCGTGTTGGGCGAGACCACCTGATTGTTGGGGCCATAGAACAGTTGACGCGCGCCGATGCGGGAGAGGCACCAGATTTCGCTGGCGCTGCCTTCGCCGGTTTTCAGACGTTTGACCAGCGCTTCACCGAGGTCTGTTTTCGTTTGCATGGGCAGCAATTCCAGGCTTGCGGCAGTACGCCACATTTCCCGCAGCAGGCTGTTGTTCACCCGCTGTTTCTTGAGCCCGCGCGGAAGCAGGGTGGCCGATAGGCGCTGGAACGTGTCGCTCTGTTGATTGCGATTGAGGCCACCGGCTACTCGTCCGCAGAATATCCACCAATCGATCTCGCATTGGATTTGATTGGGGAATTTCATGCCGGCTGCGTAGATGCGGCGGGCCTGCTCAATGCGGAAATCGTCGCCTGGGAAACCGAAGCCGGGCCGCAGGCACCAACCGCAGAGATTGAGCCAGCGGGATTCGTAGGACGGGCCGCGGCCACGGCCGTCAGCCAGTTCGAGAAACCGGTCCGATAACACCCGGATGGTCGCCAGCGGCCACGAGTTCTTGCCTAGCGCCAGGGCTTGCTCCAGCTTGTTGGGTAACTCTTCGGGCGCGACAGTTGGGTTCGGGCCGAAGGTTGATTTCAGCAGTTGGTGCGCGTTGGTTAGCGACTCTTCGCTGATTACAGCGGCCGGTCTGGTGGGCTCCGCGGTCTTGGCGGCTTTGCGAAGTTCGAACTGCAAACGCCAGCGGTGCTCGCTGACTTTCGAATCGGCCCAGATTTCGAGCGTTCCCACTTCCGTCAGCCTTGCACCCAGCTTCACCGGGATCATGCGCTCTTCCGCTTTCTTGCCGAAGCGGATTACGGCGTTCAGCGGGGCATGGGTGTGAAGGTTCGATTCCAGGTCGGAGGCCGGGAATTCCACGGTATCTCCGAGTTTGTCCTCGGTGCGGCTGAGCGAGCTGTACAAGCGGAAGCTCACCGCCTTGTTGGCTACCAGTTCCAGGTCGTCGCGATCAATCTCCAGCGTCGCGCCTTCTTCGGTTCCGCGCGGGGCCAGGCACAGGGTCCGGAGCGTATCGCCTTCCGAGTGAATGCCGATGTAGTAGGCACGCGGCAGTCCACCGCGGACCAGCAGTCCGGCCCCGGTGCTGCGGACATACGCGTAGTAGGCTGCGCCTACGGATACGGCGAGATCCAGGTCGTGATTTTCTAAGAGCAAGGGGCGCTTGCCGTACCAGTGCTCCAGCACATCCGCTACTCGCTGACGGCAAATGTCAGGGATGAAGAATCCGCCGTTGAAAAGAATCGCGTCCGGCGCTGCCTCGGCGGTGCTGAGAAATGTTGCCAAGTGGCGCGTTACGGCTGGATCGGAGACGTAGGGCAGGCCCAGTTCGCGGAAGAGGCTGCGCTTTTCCTCTTTCGGCTTGTCGGTTAGTTCGCAGAAGGGCAGGAAGCCTTCGAGCGTCAACTCCAGGGCTTCGTCGCGGGTGATTTCGGTCTTGAGCGTGCCACCCACCAGGCCGGAACCCGCGCCTAGTACTGTGATTTCCACCTTCGGTAAGTTGGGGTCGGCCAGCAGGCGCTCTTTCGCGGCGGCGCATTGACGGCGGAGGCCGCTGCGCTGGCGGAGCGAGAGTTGCACGCCTAACTTTGATTCCACCAACCAGGTGAAGGTTAGATCCAGATTATCGCCGCCTAATAGCAGGTGCTTGCCTACGGCGGTGCGGGTGAATTCTACTTTGTCGCCTTCGCGGTTTACGCGAATCACGGTGAAGTCGCTGGTGCCTCCGCCTACGTCGCAGACTAGAACAGTCTGGCCGTTAAAGAGGTTTTTCTGGGATTGGGTGAGGTGGTTCGCTATCCACGAGTAGAACGCCGCTACGGGTTCTTCGATCAGCGTGATCTTCGGGAGGCCGGCTTCCTGCGCTGCCATTACCGTCAGTTCGCGGGCTTCTTCGTCGAACGATGCGGGCACCGTGAGGACTACGTTTTGTTCCGCTAACGGCGGGTGGCTTCTATCCCAGACTTCGCGGAGGTGGGCGATGTAGCGGGCGGAAACTTCTACTGGCGAAAGGACGCGTCCGGCTTCCTGCGCGTCCCAAGGGAGGATCTTTGCCGTGCGGTCTACGTCCGGGTTGGAGAGCCAGGACTTGGCGGAGTGGACCGATTTTGTGGGGACCAGCGCGCCTTGCTCTCTGGCGTAGACGCCGGTGTGGATTTCCTCTCCTACGTATAGGAACGACGGGAGAGTGCGGCGGGATTCTGTGGTTCCATGAGCTACTTGCTGGGGAATTTCCAGGGTATGAATCGGCGGAAAATCTGATTCCGCGGCTTCGGCTGGGTCGATGTAGGCAAGGGCGGAGTTGGTGGTACCCAGGTCAATGCCGATGTTCATCAGACTCATACAGCGACCTTTTCCCGTACATTGAATTCGAGTTTCCAGCGGCGGCCGTCTTTGGCTGCGCACCAGAGTTGCAGAACTCCGGTTTCGGTTACTTCTGTTTCGAGATTGACGCGGACGATTTGGCCGGCGTTGCCATCGGCTGGGAGGGTGACTTCTACCGGAGAGATCTCCTCCAGGTCGTCTCCTACCTGGTCGAGCATGTCGCCGGGGAGGTCGGTTTTGCGCGTGGGGGAACAGAAGAAGCGGAACTCCGCGGGTTCGCCGATGATCAGGCCGAATTCGCGGTTGGGGAAATCCACTTTGGTGCCTTCTTCCATACCAAAGTTCGCCACAGTGAGAGCTTTCAGCGGAGTTGGGACGCCCGGGACCGCGGGTAGTGACGATTCGATGCCTACATAATAGGTTCGGGATACACCGCCACGGATGCGGACGCCTTTGCCTTGGCGGGCTTGGCCGTAGTAGGCTGCGCCTCGGGAGACGGCGTGCATCAGGTCTTCGCCTTGCAGCGAAATCACTGGATGCTGCTGCCAACTGTTGATGGTTTCTAAGAGGCGCTCCCGGATCAGCGAGGCCCTTAGAACGCCTCCGTTGAACAGAATGTGCGTTGGTCTGGCGTTAGCTTCCGATTTGAGGAACTTCGCCAGGTGCCGCGTGATGGCGGGGTCGGCTGCATAGGGGAGTCCGACTTCCTGCAAGGCGACCCGCTTCCGGGATTGCGGCATCTCTTCGCTGGATACCTTCGGGAAGAATCCGTCGCGCAGGACTTGTTCCAGGTTGGCGCGGGTCAGCTTCGTCTTGATGGTGCCGCCTACCAGACCAGTGCCGCGGCCGAGGATGGTGACTGCGTGCTCGTCCTTGTCGTTTGCGGGATCGAGGAGCCTTTCTTTCGCGATCCGGCATTGCTGCCAGAGGGCGTTTAGCTGCATCGTGTCCAGCTTGGTGTTCTTTGTGGCCAGTTCGAGTTCCACGGTGCGCGCCAGGGCGAGGTCCATGTTGTCGCCGCCCAATAGAATGTGCTCGCCTACCGCAGACCGCTCCAGTTTGAGTTCGCCGGCTTCTTCTTTCACCGCAATCAACGTGAAGTCAGTGGTTCCGCCGCCGACGTCGACCACCAGGATGAGGTCGCCGACCTTGACCTTTTCGCGCCAGTCAGGGTTGCGTTCGATCCATGCGTAGAAGGCCGCCTGCGGCTCCTCCAGCAAAATGATGTTGGTGTATCCGGCTTGCTCGGCGGCTTGCTGGGTTAGCTCGCGGGCTACCGCATCGAAGGACGCGGGGACTGTGATCAGCACCGTCTGCTTGTTGAAGAGTGCGTCCGGCATCTTCTGGTTCCAGGCGTTGCGGAGGTGTTCGAGGTAGGCTTTCGACGCTGCTACCGGAGAGATTTTCGGGACGCCTTCGGGGCCTGCTACCGGGAGGACAGGTGACGTTCGATCTACGCCTGAGTGGGACAGCCAAGACTTTGCGGAGGAGATAAGACGCCCTGCGTTTTCGGCGCCGCGCTTCTGGGCTAGCAGCCCTACGATGGCATTTTGCTTCTGATGCCAGGGTAGGGTGAGGGAGCCTGGAGGGAAATCCGTTTGGCTGGGAAGGTAGAGGAACGACGGCAGCAGCGGCTCGTCGGAAACTTCGCCGGGATTGACCAACTGCGGGATGTTGAACAGCTTTACAGGGGCGGTGCGCAGCGAATCCGGCGCATTTGCGTCGGCGTATGCGAGGCCGCAGTTTGTGGTGCCTAGGTCGATTCCAATAATGTAGGGCACAGGTGATTACTCGATTTCAATTTCAGCTGGGGCGAGGATGGAAACCTGAGAGGGAACCAGCTTCGGGAGCTCAATCTTTTCTACCCGCCAGCCTTTATGGCGCAGGATGCCTTGGGTTGCTTTGCCATCGGCGGGAACGTTGCCCAGGAGTTTCACGGCGGCCGGGTCATTGCCTGGGACGCGGGTAGTGGTGCCTTCCACGCCGTCGATTACCGGGCGAAGGGTCACGTACTTGGTAAGCGTCTGTTGGCTTTGATCGTGCAAATTGCGGACAGCGGCGCCGATCTGGTCGTCTGAGAAAGCGGCGATGTCTTCCATCAGAAAGTCGATGAGGCGCGAATCGCGTTGTAGCAAAGACAGGATCTGGACTGCACCGTCGGTGATGCGGACCTCAACGGCGGGCTTGGGCATGGGCTTCGGCGCGGCGGCTTTCGAATAACCGAAAGCTTTGGCTATCTCTTCGGGCAGGCCGTCCCCGAACAAAATCGCGAAGAAGCTCTTAAAAGCTAGAGAGATGCGTGACAATGTTTCCTCCTCTCCAGTGTACTTCGGGCGTGCTGCGAAACGCAGCGAATCCCATTTTCGGACCCTTGGGAGCGGTCCCGCTATCGGGTCTGAACCAGGGCCTTGAGGTCGACGGTAGTTGTGGCTTCGGCCGGGGCGGAGAGAGGCATGGAGAGCGAGACGTCGATATTTTTGCAGGTTTTGTCACTGCAGGCCTGGCCGCGAAAGTCGATTTGCGCGGGTCCGGCACCCGTGCGGCGAATTTTGGCCGCGAACGTCGCCTGCTGCTCAAAGCCCCAACTGTACCAGCGGAGTTCCGGCTTGGAAAAGTCACGTGGAGGCGTCTGGTACCAGGGGCCGGCGATTTCGAGGCCGTTCTGAACCTTCAGGAGGGTCGGTTGATCGATGCCCAGAGAAGGCTTACCGGCTAGTTTTTCGGCGGCGCGGCGTTCGTTGTCGATAGCGAAGCTATGCCATCCTGGTTGAATAGTGGCTTGGACTACCAAATATTCTCCATCTAATTTCGCCCGGTAGGTGACGCAGGGCTTGAATTCATGGAGCACGTGGACTGGCGCCGTCCATTCGGCGGCTTGCGCCACTGAGGTGATCGCCAGGGCGATGAGCAACTTCAAGTTCGTCATTTGCGGAAATACATCCTCTGCGTTCTTACGGGCATCTTCATTCGCTTGCCATCGCGGATTACGTCCAGCGTCACGGTATCGCCGGCGGTCTTTCTTAGTTTGATATACAGGTCCGGGGTGTTGGCGAGATCGTCGCGCTCCACTCCATCCACGGCAAATACGATGTCGCCGACGTTGAGTTCATGAACCTTGAGCATCTGAGCGAAGCCGCCGATGCGAGTCACTTCCGCTGCGAAGCCTTTGGTCTGGATCTCATATTTGCGTTTTTCGGCTTCGGTGAGCGGCCGTGATTCGAACTCGGCGCGGGGATCGATGCTGAGTTGGCGGAAGCGCAGATCCGTGAGCCACCAGCGTTCGCGGAGAACAATCGGGAGGTCCATCTGCCGGTCTCCACGGTCGACCGTAAGCTTCACCTGGGTGGCATCGCGCGGAACTTTGTCGTAGTGATATTGCAGGTCGCCGTAGGTCCACACGGGGGTTCCGTTTACTTTGGCGATGACGTCACCTGGTTTCATTCCGGCGGTCAGCGCCGCGTCCTTCGCCTCTTTGACGACGAGGCCTTTCGGGACATCCAGTTCAATGCCGAGCGCGCGGATATCGGGCCAGCGGTACATCTGCGTCACCTTGTCGAGGGTGCCGATCTGTTCCTTGTGGACCAGATCGAAGTCGCCAATCAGATGACACTCGACGCATTGATTTTTGGCGAACGTGCGTTCCACAAGCGGCGGGATCTCCTTGGGGAAACGCGGCTTGGGGCGTTCGGTTTTCGCGAGTTCTCCCTGCTGATATTTGCGGTGCAGGTCCAGCCCTTTCTGAAGGGCCAATTCGATGCTGTTGAGGTCCAGATAGCTCTCCGGCCCCCGTGCGTCGCGCCCTCCGTAGCGCAGATAAATCTGCTCGTCCGAGTTCAGGATGAAGTAGTAAAGGGTATTGACCCAGTCCCGATCAAAGAGCGCGATGTCCACGTCGTCCATGCGGGTGACGCGAACACACACGTACTGGGTTAACAGCTTGCCGCGCGGTGAAGTTTTCGGTGACAGCACAACCTGTGCGTCAAAAGTGCGCGCCTCCATTCAAGCTTCGCAGCGATACTCGAGGAAAATGGGCTTCTGCGTCCGCTTGGCTTCCCGAATCGCGTCCTTATAGCTGCTGAGCCACTCGACGGTATCGTCTTCGGCAAGGAGCGGAAACGACGACACGAGGGACATGAGCCCCGCAATCACGGCAAACTTGAATAAACGCAATATGTTTCTCCCAACTCTGGCTGGCGTCGCGCGGCTTGCCAAGTGTTTAGGCGCGCACCGCATACTTCAGGTTACCGCGACAGTCCCAGGCACTTTCGGAACGGAGGTCACCGGATTGTGGGGATGTTGCGGCACCTGGACCTGCGGGGGCCTGGAAACGACGGCAGACGTTGCGTCGGGCTATATGCGCCCCCTTCATTTAAGGTTCGCAGCGATACTCGAGGAAGATGGATTTTGAGTCCGCTTCGCATCTTGAATCGCATCCTTTTTGCCTTAATCCAGTCAATCGCGAGGTTTTATCAGCAATGAGACGAGATAATTTTGTGCGATCTCCTCGTCGCGAATCAACTTCCATTCGATAAAGGCTTTTTCGACCGCTTTCACTTCGGCTTTGGCTTGGGTTGGAGTCCAAAATGTTGCGTTGTCATAATCTGCAATTATGCGTTTGTCCTGCAATTGGACAAGGGTCTTTGCCATTGCGCTTACGTTCTGAACGACCGCCGGATTCTCGCCTTTGAATGGGGCTTTATTGGTCTCTGAAAAGCGCTTAGAAACCGTTTTCATCCTCCCATGATCGAACATCCTACCGAGAGTATTCCTGGAACTGGCCCGGCTCCAATTGGCAATCGTTTCGCTAATTAACAAATGGAAGAGGGCATAGTATGCCGTCGATACAGCTCGCCTAAGGCTTACTTGCTTGGGGCTGCTGGGATCTTTATGGACAAGCTCAACGGCTAGCGAAAGAAGATCATCATGGAACGCCAAAGTCAAGCCCACTCCGGTTCATGCCGCAGGGCCTGTTCAGATGTGCTTCGAAAACTGAAGTAGGGAATCAAACCCCAGTTCTCGTAAGGGCGAATCTCCTCGAAGAGGACTGTAGCGATGCGACCCGTAACATCTGCGAGAGTATCTTCCAGACTGGCCGCATCGGACAGTATGATCCGAAAAAAAATGGAAGGCTCGCCGCTCGTGTCCTCTCCAACGCTATGCCTGACCCGAACGACTTCATTGCCGAGTTTCTGGATCGCGTTGGCAACATCCTTGGCAAGCTGAGTCTGATTGACAATACCGCTCGGAACTATTGGCATATCGCCATTATCTCACGTCTGGAAGGAAGCAGAATAGCCACTATGAATCGAGTGCTTGAAAACGGCACAAAACCATCTTCCAGCTTGATCCGAGCATCTGTTGTCCAGTCTGCGCTTGCATCTAACCCTACTTTTGGGTGATTAAAAACACTTTATCCGTATTCTGTTGACAGCCGCCTTGGCCATGCCCTCTCGCCAGCGTGACGCAAAGCATTCAACATGGTGGCTTAGCCACACGACTGCATCCTTTTCGGCAACCGGAGGACACGAGCCTCGAAAGCACGACAAAATTCAATAAACGCAACCTGTTTCTCCCGATTCTGGCTTGCTTCGGACTGCGCGCCAAGTGTTTGCGCGCACAGCATTCTTCAAGTTACCGCGACGGTCCAAGCCACTTTCGGAACGAAGGTCATCGCATTGGGATAGGTTAATTTTCCGTATGGAAGCAACGTCTAACCAAGAGTTTTCAGGGCTTGGTTCAGGGTGGCGCGGTGCAGCCAGGGTGCCCTAAGAACCTATCATCCGTTCATGAGGTTCGTGATTACGTCCGCCGCAGTGTACTCCGATTGATTCGGCGCGACGAATCGTCCGATTCCGATCAACGCGTCACCTGCCGTTACCAGACCTCTTTCCAGGTGCTTGCCGTTCCGGATTTGCGGATGGCCAATATTCGCCAGCAGCGCGTTGCACACGCATTTCCTCCCCACCGTGTTCTCCAGTTTTCCGCCCTTTGAGACATATGTCGTCGCCGGCTCGGCGGGGCAGCGGTAATCGATCCCGCCATCGGCGGTTCTGTATGCCTCACGCAGATAGCCAGCGTCGCAAATGCGAGGTCTGGCCTCATAAGTGGCGGGCTCTGAAACCGAACCTTCGAGTTGCGCGACCTTGAATGGGAAATTCGTGGGAGACGCAAGTGGATCGGTAAATACCCGGGCCTCGCCGGAAATGACTTTCCCCAAGAGCGCCTGCTTGTAGTCGCCCCTCAACCCCGACTCGGCGCAGAACTCAAAAGCGGTCCCTACCTGAACGCCTGCCGCCCCAGCGGCCAAGGCTTCGCGCAACCGCTCGGGGGTGCCATATCCTCCAGCCAGCCAGAATGGCACGCCCAGCTCGCGTAGCTTCTCCACGTCCACCCTGTCGCGTTCTCCGTAGATCGGTTCGCCGAGGCCGTTGAGTTGGAGCTTCCCGCGCGGTGGGGCATTGTGACCGCCCGCCGTGTCCCCTTCGATGACGAATCCGTCAACCTTGCCGTTGGCCTTCCTGAGCAGAGTTACGGCAAGAGTGGTTGAAGAGACGATGGCGAGAAATGTTGGCCGGGTCAGCTTCGGGACATCGCATTCCATGAATTCCCGCGGCACGAATGTCATCGTATTGTCGTCGCCATCCTGTGCACCCGTGACGTGTAGGGTATAGCTGGCCGGTTGGTGATTGGCGAAGCAATCGAGGACGCCAGGAATCTTCAGGGGTATACCGGCGCCCATGAGTACGTAGTGAACACCAGCGAGCATGGCGCCGTAAATCGAAGGCAGGTGCGGAATCTGGATCTTTTCCAGATAGTTGATGCCGACCGGATTTTGGTGGCCCCCGCGCGCGAGAGTGACTTCAACAAAGTTGGCTACGATGCAAAGCTCCTTTAGCTCCCGGGTGTTTTCCTTGGCATGCATCGGCAGCGCCCTGTAAGATGCGCTCTCCCGCTTGCCACCCGCAATGTTGTATGTTCGCCAGATGCGCTCGGCCATCGCAGGGAATGGAAAACGATCGAGGCCGCGACGCATGTGCCCGCCTGGATCGCCGTCTTGCAGGCGTCGTGCGAAAACCTGATCCAGCGCCGTTCCAGAAACAACGCCGAGCTGGCCAATCGCCGATACTGCCCGCGCCAGCCGCCAACTGGAAACACCCACGCCCATGCCGCCTTGAATGATCGCCGGAAGATTGCTCATCTAGCCATATGGTCACATGCCTGCGTGACTTGGAATGTCAGAGTTTTGTATTACCTGGATGAATCGGCCAGGATGCCGGCTCGGAGGTTACCGCGCCTCCTAATGGCCATTTGGTTGTGATAGGATTTGCCACAGATAGATAAGGGGTGAATTCCATGTCGCGTTTCCTGATTGCAGTGTTATGTCTGTTGTGGACGTCCGTTCCAGCGTTGGCGCAGTTTGAACTTGGGTCGGTGGTGGGGCTGGTTAGCGACCAGCAGAAGGCTCCCGTCGCCGGCGCTAAGGTGGAGATTCGCAGCCTCACCACGAACGTAAAGCGCGAGGTGACAACCTCGGTAAGCGGCGAGTACAACTCGCTGCCGCTGCAACCGGGCCGCTATGTGGTGACGGTGCGGCAGCAGGGCTTTCAGGCTAAGTCCGCTGAGCTTTCGATCGGTGTCAGCCAGCGGGTAGAGGCTGACTTCCCGCTGGAATTGGGCTCGGTAAACGAACAGGTGAGCGTTTCGGCGGCAGTGGCAACGATTGACACGGAGTCGTCCGAGATTGGGCAGGTGCGCGCAGCAAAAGAGATTTCGGATCTGCCGCTGAATACGCGGAATTTCACGCAGCTTGTCCAGCTTGCTCCGGGCGTGCTGACGGGCGTGGGCGGGTCCTCCGGATTGCTGGGTTACACAAGCGGCCGCGGAACGAACGGCGCGGTGATCAACGGCGCTCCGGTTGAGGACGTCACCTACCTGATTGATGGAATCAACAGTGTGGACACGGATGCCGGTGTGCTGATTTTCTTTCCGCCGGTGGATTCCATTTACGAATTCAAGGTGCAGACCAGTTCGGCTCCGGCGGCTTACGGCGGCGGACAGGGAATTATCAACGTGACCTATAAATCGGGCACGAATGAGTTTCACGGCACCGCGTATGAGTTTTTGCGGAACTCCGCTTTCGATGCGAAGAATTTCTTCGACTCGGCAAAAGATCCGATTCCGCCGTTCAAGTTGAATCAGTTTGGATTCAATGTGGGCGGGCCGGTGGTAATTCCGCATCTGTTCAACGGCAGGAACAAACTTTTCTTTTTTGGGGACTACGAAGGCAAGCGCGTGCGGCAGGCGCAGACGCTGCTGAGCACAGTGCCGATTGCCGCATTCCGGACCGGCAATTTCTCCGATTTGAAGACTGTGGTGATGGATCCGCGGACTACTCCGAAGACGCCGCTGCCGGGCAACATTCTGCCCGCGTCGGCTATCGACCCGACGTCCGCCAAAATGGTGGCGTTGTACCCTCTGCCGAACTTGCCGGGGCAGGTGAATAACTTTCTGTTCAATCCGGTGCAGAAGAATCGGGTGGATCAGTTCAATTTGCGCGGCGACTACCGGACCAGCCAGGCGGCCATTTTCGGCCGGTTCAGCTATGA